>CAIPVD010000189.1 GCA_903868375.1 uncultured delta proteobacterium | reverse complement strand
GGATGTCCCAGATTCTATATTGATAATGAATTTCGTCTTGAAGCAGCCAGGCGCGCCCATCATCGTCCTGACCGTAGCAGTCGCAATATCGGCTTTCGTGTTGCGATGTCGATCCAAGACCCGCAGCTGTGGGATTAATTTTAAAATCTCCAGCTGAATTCGTTAGCAATTCTATATGAAGCTTTTTGGCGGGTGTATTGTCCAAGCTCCATCCCGTAGAACGCAACGTTCCAGATGAACGGGCCGGCTTCAAGTCCTGCGCCAACTGCTGGGTAGCCCTGATGTACGCCTGCCCTGATCGCCGGCCTCATGCCTAAGCGTTTTGGGAATCTTGCCTCGGCGCCGAAATTTAGCTTTAGCCAAAAATCTTCGTTCATATTCAATTCTCTAAAATCGAACATGAAGCTCGTTTCAACGAACCCGATTATCGGATGAATGCCAAATCCAGCGCTTACATCCTGCGGCAGATTTGTGGGGCCGCCGTTCTTCTTCATGAAGTAGAATCTTGTCTGGCCAATATTCTGATAACTTACTGCTACAGTCGGTTGCAATGTGTCGATCCAATCCTGTCCAAAGTCTGGGATCTGGTACTTAGCGCCTACGTCTGCACCGATAGCCAAGCCACGTTTCCAATTTCCCCATTTGAATTCGTCGAAGTTATTATTGAGAATGTCACCGCTCGTGATTATCTGCTCGTTTTCTACTCCATATAACACTTTTGCGGAAACGCCGATGCTCAAGGTATCGTCAAAGAGAGGTAGCGCCGTGCCCAGAGCCACGCCGGCCAGATTTCTTGACCTAATCTCGAAGTTAGGAAATGCCCTGTTCCTAAAGGAGATGTCGAACCGGCTGTCGGTTATAAGGCTCGCCGCAAAATACCTGTTGTGAGCGCCTATCATGGGCATTGTAACATCTAGCCCATAAAAATTGCCGGCGTGAGAGTTAACAAAGTTGTTGAACGTATCGATCCTTGCGCTGTCGGTGTTCTGTTTGTTCAGGTCCTTCTTGAAATTTACCACATCTTTAATGAGTTGGATCGCCTTTACGTTCAGATCGAGCTGTGGAGGGATAAAGCCGGTCGTCCATTCTATTTCGTTGCCGAAGTCGCTGATAGATGCCGGATTGTAGAACAAAACGTTGGCGTCGGTTCCCTTCATCGTTAAGAACGCGTTACCCATTCCAAGCGGCCTAACTCCGCGGCCTAAGGTTGGAAATTCGCTGCCGATGGTCGTCGGCTCTGCGAACGCGGTTAACGGAGCCACGGCCATTAAGAATAACGCCAACAGGTATATCTTTTTCATAATTATCCCCTATAAAAATATTAAAGCGCCGGTTGCACAGCGTTTGCGCAGGCCGTGTAATTGAAGTTCGTACAGCTTGTTATCTGTGGCGATTTAAAATCGGCGGCCGTCATGGTGTCGGAATCCTTTGCGCAGATGGTCGTGTCTGTCACGCCTTTGCAAAGCTGGCAGGTGATAACGTCTTGCAGTTCAGATAGAAGAAAACCCTGCGGCGCCAAAGTAATGGTCTTCAATATGCAATAGTTCTGCCTGCCCGCCTTAACTGCGTCCCATCCTTTGCTCGTCGGATCGCTTATTCCGCTTATCCTTAAATTGATATCTGCCGCTATAAAATCGTCCTGTGCATTTCCTTTATCGGCCGCGGTAATGTTCGTTACCGTTACGAGGCTTGTCGCGGTCGGCTGCGCCTTTACAGAAGGGAGAGTGAACGACTCGACCGATTGCAATATTCCCATTTGGAAATAGAAATCCTTAAAGTTGTCGGCAGTGGCAGGAGGCGGTGTTGCGATAGTAAGCGCGATAATGGAAGCCCTTAAACTATCTGTGTCTCTTACAGTTAGAACGGCAGTGTCGTGAAGCATCTTGAACCTTTGCGCGTCGCTATTTGTGCCGCTCTTTGTCAGATCGGACATTAAGGTCAATATTTCAATGCCCGCCTTCGAAGCAAGTGCAGACGATTTTATCATTGCGGCCGCAGGATATGCCGGGTCGGTCACGCTTATATGATTAACGGCGTCTATTGCAGCGTCGCAAGGGTCCGTGTTGGTAACGCTGCAATCGTCGAGCGCGAAGCGAGCCTTGTCTAGGCCGCTATTCACGGTCGATGCACATGCCGCAAGCACCAGCAGGCAGGCGCTTATCCCTAATAATTTAATTGTATTCATAGGTTCCTCCTGTCTATTTAAAAATGTACGCCGGCTTCAAAGGTTGCGCCGATTTGCGGGTCCCAGCCGCCTTTCAATATCGTCGTGTCAACGCCGCCGATATTTTGCGATTTGCCGGGGAAGTCTATAAAATCGACCTGGCCCAATATGCCGACGTAACCGTACGTTAGAAACATTACCCTCACTCCGCCTCCAACTCCAAAGCCGCCGGCCACGACGGTGATGGTTCCCCCAACCGAAGGATCACCAGGAATAACGCCAGCCTGAACGACAGGCCCGCCCTGCAAGAACGGAAGGATGTAAACGGAAGACGATGTCAGTTGGTCTATCACTAAAAAGTAAATGGCGTTCACGTTGACGTTCACCAGCTGTTCGCGACTGCCGTTTGACTTGCTCGTTGAATAACGGGCCTGTAGTTCCGGCGCGAAATAGTCGGTTAAGTTCCAGCCGAAGTTAAAACCGACCACCGGTTCGAAGTTCCTTCCAACTTGTGCGCCTGTCCTTGCATTATTATCCGCGGTAAAATTGCGAACTCCGGTATTGATAAGAAAATACGGGCCCTCGTGAAAACCGACGGGCGCCTTGGCATATGCAGAAGATCCAAATGACAAGATACAAAGTCCAAATAAGATCCAAATTTTTTTCATTTAGTCATCTCTTCCATCACCTTCTTTTCCTTCTCCGAATATCTGTCCTTGTCGATCTTGTTCTTGTAAGAAAGCGCTACCTGATTCGCCGGGTCGTGCTTTAGTATCTCCACCCAAACGGTGTAGGATTTGTCGATCCGTTTCTGCGTGTAGAGTATCTTTCCAAGCTCGGTCATAATAAGGATATCTACCGAAGGCGGCAATCCTTCGGGATGTTTTGCGCTCAACGCCTTCTGAAAATATTCGCCTGCGTCGTCCAGCTGCTGTTTGTCGCGGTATATCTGGCCCAGGAAGTACAAAGCGGTAAAGCTGTCTTTTTCCGCGCCTCTTTGAAGATAGGGGATCGCTTCGTTCTTATCTCCGCTTAGGAAAAAGTTTCGGCCAAGGAAATCGTCTATCGACCTGGTCATTTCGTGGTTCGGATATTGTTTTTGGAGGAGCGGTGCGGCTTTTTTCAGGTATTCGATCGCCTTTTTGTAGTTCCGCTGCGCTTCATTATATAGGCCGATCTTTACATATACCAGCCCGTCTTCGCAACCTCTGGCAATGGCACGCTGTAAGAACATTTCCGCCGGGCCTAAATTGCCGCTATCGAAGGATGTGAACCCAGCTTGTATGTAATCGTCCCACTTTGGATTCTTGTCGCCGCTCTTCTGATATGACTCCCAATCGCTGGCTATGGCCGGAACCGAGATAAGGAGCACTATCACAACCGATATGATCTTTAAAAATTTCATAATGATTACATTGTGTTATCTTTGCAGGCGCTTATTAATTTATAGCCCTAATCGTCTCAAACGGCAATCAAAAATATTTGAATTTTTCGCTTTGCTTTTTGGCTTCTCTCATGTTAGCAATGCCGCGCAAATTCGCACACCTCTTATGATTCCTTTTGGTGCCGTTCTTAAGAATTGTCTAAAGAACGGTCGATTCATAGTATAGGGGTGGAGGCATTAACCAAAGGAGAGAATATGCCAGATATCACAGTCAAAGAACTGCTCGAAGCCGGTTGTCACTTCGGGCACCAAACGTCCAGATGGAACCCAAAAATGAAGCCGTATATTTTCGGCGTCAAGAACGGGATCCATATCCTAAACCTCGACAAAACGGTCGAATACGCAAAGGACGCATTTAAGGTCGTCTCCGATAAGGTCGCCTTGGGTGGCTACGTACTTTTCGTCGGCACGAAGAGGCAGGCATCGGATATCGTCCGCGAACAGGCCGAACGCGTGGGCCAGTATTATGTTAACCAGCGCTGGCTTGGCGGAATGCTCACGAACTTCAAGACCATTAAGGCGAGCATCGATCGTTTGCACAGCTTATATCAGCGCCGCGATTCGGGCGATTTCGCAAAATTCACGAAGAAGGAAGCGCTTACTATGGAACGCGATATCGAAAAGCTCGAACATTCGCTCGGCGGCATCAAGAACATGACGCGACTTCCCAGTGTTGTATTCATCGTAGATCCCAAAACGGAGAAGATCGCACTTTTAGAAGCGAAGAGGCTAAAACTTCCAGTCGTCGCTATTACAGACACGAACTGCGATCCAGACGGTATAGAGCATTTGATACCTGCGAACGACGACGCGATCAGGTCGATCACGTTACTCGTTTCTCACGTTGCCAATGCGTGTGAAGAAGGCACCAAGCGCCGCGAAGCGGTTATGCGCGAAGAAACGGAACGGTCGGCAAAAGAAGCGGCATCAAGGCCGGCAGGCACGGCACCAGCTGGGCGCGTACAGGAAAAGAAGATGACCGACAAGCCTCGCGCTTATGTTGCCGAAGCACGTCCGGCGGGAAATAGGGGCGGCCCCGGCAAAAAAGGCCCTCATTCTCATGCAGGAAAAGGGCAGAAGACCTTGACAGAGAAGAAGGCCGAAGAGGCAAAGGGAGAGAAAAAGGCCGAACCTACAAAGACATTATAAAGGAGAATTAATTATGACAATTACAGCCGAAGTAGTTAAAGACCTGCGCGAAAGAACAGGCGCCGGTATGATGGATTGCAAAAGGGCCCTGGCGGAAACTGGCGGCGATATGGAAAAGGCGATCGAGTCGCTTCGCAAGGCAGGCCTTGCAAAGGCGGCAAAGAAGGCCGGCCGTACGGCGTCGGAAGGGCTTATCGGAGAACTAGCAACCGCTAACTCTATCACGATGGTAGAAGTAGCTTGCGAAACCGATTTCGTTTGCAAGACGGACCAGTTCAGAAATTTTGTGACTAACGTGACTTCGCATGTTTCCAAGATGAACCCGAAAGATATGGACGCGCTTCTTCAATCCTCGTTTGAAGGAAAGAAGCTCATCGATGTTCAGAACTCCATGGTTGCAACGATAGGCGAAAATTTGGGCGTGCGCCGTTTTGCGGTGAAGAAATTCGACGGCAAGGCGACGAAGGGATATAGCTATGTACATGCCGGTTCCAAGATAGGCGTTATCGCGATATTCGACGATCCGAACAATAAGCTTACCGAAACCGCCGGCAAAGACGTTGCAATGCACGTTGCGGCGATGAATCCGCAGTTCGTAAGAAGGTCCGACGTTTCTACAGACGTGATCGAAAAGGAAAAAGAGGTCTATAAGGCGCAGATGGCAAAAGAAAATAAACCGCCAGAGGTGCTTGAAAAGATTCTGATAGGCAAAGTTAATAAGTTCCTTTCCGAGGTCTGCCTTGAAGACCAGATCTTTATAAGAGATACCACGGGCAAGCAGAGCGTGAGCGGTATGCTCAAGGCTCTGGACCCAAGCATTAAGATAAAGGAAGTTGTCCGTCTTCAAGTCGGCGAAGGCTCCAAGTAAATTGTAAAACTGAAGGAGGTGGCTCTTGAAGTACAAACGTGTCCTTTTGAAGTTGTCAGGTGAGTCGTTAATGGGCGAGAGCGGTTTTGGCGTTAGCTTGCCCGTTGTGAAAGAACTTGCAAAGGAGATCAAAGAAGTCCACGCCCTTGGCAGCCAAATAGCCATTGTGATAGGCGGTGGAAATATCTTCAGAGGCCTTTCCGATTCCGCCAAAGGTATGGACAGAGCGACCGCCGATTATATGGGCATGCTCGCCACGGTCATTAACAGCCTTGCGTTACAGGACGGCCTTGAGAACGAAGGCGTCTATACCCGCGTAATGAGCTCCATCGAGATGCACAACATCTGCGAAGCTTATATTCGCAGGCGCGCGATGAGGCACATGGAAAAAGGCCGCATCGTTATATTCGCCGGCGGAACCGGCAACCCGTACTTCTCTACCGACACCGCTGCGTCGCTTCGCGCCATGGAGATACACGCCGACGTTATCTTAAAAGGAACCAAGGTAGACGGCGTTTACGATTCGGACCCGAAGAAAAATCCTAAAGCAGTTCGTTTCGACAAACTATCATATTTAGACGTACTTCAGCGCGGCCTAAAGGTTATGGACGCAACGTCTATATCAATGTGCATGGACAATAAATTGCCGATCGTCGTGTTCGACCTTTTTAACAGAGGCAATTTAAAGAAGGTCATAAGTGGCGAAAACATCGGCACTGTCGTAAGCTAATAAATGGAGGGAGTTTTATGGTTAACGATATAATACACGGAACAAAAACTAAGATGTCGGTCGCTATCAATTTCTTAAAGTCCGAACTTGGGAAACTCCGCACCGGCAGGGCATCGCCCGCTATATTAGACGATATCAGGGTGGAATATTACGGCACGCTTGCCCCTATCAACCAGGTCGCGAACGTCACCGTTCCAGACGCCAGGCTTATAACTATTCAGCCGTGGGAAGCCAATATGGTCACGGTTATCGAGAAGGCCATTCTAAAATCTGGCTTGGGCCTAAATCCTTCGCACGATGGCAAGGTCATTAAGTTGCCGATACCGCCGCTTACCGAAGAACGCAGGAAAGAACTCGTTCGTTACGTCAAAAAACTTGGCGAAGATGGCAAGATCGAGGTTCGGAACATTCGCAGAGACGCCAACGAACATTGCAAGAAGCTTGAAAAGTCCGAACACGTTTCTGAAGACGACCTGAAGAGGGGCGAAAAAGACATTCAGAAACTGACAGACGATCATATAAAACTTATCGATGATATTGTCGTGCAGAAAGAAAAAGAGATAATGACGATATAGTTCATGAATCCAATCCCAAAGCATATCGCAATAATCATGGACGGCAACGGCAGATGGGCGGTTAGCCACGGACGGCCTCGTATCGAAGGCCACAGAAAAGGGATAGAGGCCGTTGAAAATATCACGATGGCTGCGAACGATCTTGGTGTTTCCTATCTTACACTTTACGCATTCTCCGAAGAAAATTGGGACAGGCCTTTAGAAGAGGTGAAGGCGTTAATGGGCCTGCTCGTTGAATTTCTCGAGCTAAAGCGGCAGAAACTAGTCGATAAGGGCGTAAAATTTACGACCATCGGCGATTTCGATCGGCTTCCCGACGTCGTAAAGAAGGCCATCGACGATACCAAAAAGGCGACCGCAAATTGTAAAAAGATGAACCTGATCGTAGCATTGAGCTATGGAGCCAGGGCCGAAATATGCCGGGCACTTCAACATGCGATAGAGTCTGGTGTAAAGAATGTAACACCGGAAACACTGGCGCCTTATCTTGATACGGTAGGAATACCGGACCCCGATCTGCTTATCAGGACGAGCGGAGAACTTCGCGTGAGCAACTTTCTTCTTTGGCAGATAGCATACACGGAATTCTATTTCACCGAAACGCTTTGGCCAGATTTTAGCCTGGCACAGCTAGAACAAGCGATCGAATCCTATAGACAGCGCGAACGAAGATTTGGTAAAACCAGCGAACAGCTTTAGATTTTGGAACTTGAGGAACCCAGGAACCTAGGAACATAGGAACGTTTTATGCTGACAAGGATAATCTCTGCAATAATTATGGCGATACTTATCGCAGCTGTCATTCTTTTTGCACCGGCGATAATTTTTAATGGCGTGGTCCTTCTCGTTATTATGGGCGGACTATATGAATTCTTTAAACTCACGATGCCATCCGTCGACCTCTACCGCGAAACCGGCTGGATCTATGGCGTCGCCATCGCTTCATCGATACTTTTCTGGAGGCAGCCGCTTGCCCTGACAGCCGCGGTAATATTAGGGCTATTCTTCGTAACGCTAATTCATATGCATCATGCGACAACGCTTGAAGGCGTTACGTCACGCATCGCCATGACGCTTCTTGGCGCCGTTTACTTAGGCGCAACGTTGCCATTCTGGGGAATGCTACGTGCCATGCCACATGGCAAGGCGCTTGTATTTATGGGAATAGGTGCAACCGCAATGTCCGATACGTTTGCATTATTTACCGGCAAGGCCATTGGTAAACATAAATTCGCGCCGCTAACTAGCCCAAACAAAACGATGGAAGGTTTTATCGGCGGATTTGCCGGAAGTATATTGAGCGTGCTTATTGTGAAGATGATAGGCTGGCAAGAACTGCCGATCGTTCATGTTATTATTATTGGGTTCATTATCGGCGTTGTTGGGCCATTCGGTGATCTTGTGGAATCGATGATCAAGCGCGACCATCATGTGAAAGATTCAGGGAATATCATTCCCGGCCACGGCGGATTTTTAGATAGGCTAGACGCCATGATATTTGTTGCGCCTGTTCTTTACCTGTACGCGAAGTGGATATTGTCTTTATGAAGAAATTATCAATACTCGGAAGCACTGGATCGATCGGCGTTTCTACGCTGGATGTGGTGGCACGAAATCCCGAAAAGTTTTCGGTGATAGGCTTGGCGGAAGGGCACGATCCGGTAAAATTATTTGAACAAGTTAAGAAGTTCAGGCCTAAAATTGTATCGCTCCGCGATGAAGATGCGGTCAAAAAATTCAAAAGTCTTGGAAGTGTCGATTGCAAGATAGTTTGCGGGATAGAAGGCGCCTGCGAAGTTGCAAGTTATTCAGACGCAAATTTGGTAGTTTCCGCAATGGTCGGTTCAGTTGGACTAAAGCCAACTCTTGCAGCGATAGACGCTGGCAAAAATGTTGCGCTTGCAAATAAGGAAACGCTTGTTGCCGCCGGCCCGCTGGTCATGAAGCGCGTGAAAGAGAAGGGCGTTAAGCTTATCCCGATAGACAGCGAACACTCTGCGGTGTTTCAATCGCTCATTGGCCATAATCATTCTGAAGTGCGTAAGTTAATCCTTACCGCATCTGGCGGTCCGTTCCGTGAGTGGACGAAGGATCGGCTTGCGACCGCAACCGTTGAAGATGCGCTAAATCATCCAAACTGGTCGATGGGTGCAAAGATAACGATAGATTCTGCCAGCATGATGAACAAAGGCCTGGAGGTCATCGAGGCGCGCTGGCTCTTCGATATTCCGGTTGATAAGATAGATGTTGTCATTCATCCACAGAGTGTAATTCATTCGATGGTGGAGTATATAGATGGCGCGGTAATGGCGCAGATGGCGGTGCCGGACATGCGCGGGCCAATAGCTTATGCGCTTGCATATCCCGAACGTGTGGAGAGTGGTTCTGAATTCCTAGACCTAGCGAAGATCGGTAAACTTACATTCTTCAAACCAGACCCGCAGAAATTCGAATGCCTGCAGCTTGCAATTGAAGCCGCAAAGCAGGGCGGAAGCCTGCCGTGCGTAATGAACGCCGCAAATGAAGTTGCGGTCGCTGCATTCTTAAATAAAAAGATAAAATTTTTGGATATCCCGCGAATCGTTTCAAAAGTAATGTCCAACCACAAACGTATCGACCTTTCATCTCTTGAAGATGTGCTCGCCGCAGATAAATGGGCAAGAGCAGAGGCTTCCGGGTCGTATTAGACTTCGTTTCAAAATTGCATGATTTTTTTGACTTAAGTAACAATTCCTGATAACCAAGACGGCTACTTATGACAATTCTATACTTTGTAATCGCGATCGGCATTCTTATCCTTGTTCACGAACTTGGACACTTTTTAGTCGCCAAAAAGAGCGGCATTCGAGTCGAAAAGTTCTCCATCGGCTTCGGGCCAAAGATCGTAGGCTTCACAATGGGCGAAACGGAATACAAAATTGCGCCTATTCCACTCGGCGGCTACGTTAAGATGACCGGCGAAGATCCGGAAGACGAAAGCGCTGCAACCGACGAACGTTCATTTGCCAATAAATCGGTCTGGACGCGCATAAAAGTTGTAATCGCCGGCCCTATCATGAACCTTATCTTTGCGTTCATCGCCATGCCGATAGTCTTTATGATCGGCCGCGTCGAACCTTCTTATTTAAGCGAGGCACCCGTACTAGTTGGTGTGAAGGGCGATTCACCTGCCGCAGCTGCTGGATTTCAAGTGGGCGATAAGTTGCTTTCAATAGATGGAAAAACGGTTTCAACGTGGGACGAGGCGCAGAAGGCGATAATCATCTCGACGGGCCGCAAGGTCCATATCACGCTAGATCGTAGCGGAAAGAATATCGACAGCGAAGTAAAGGTCGAAACAATGCCGGAACTTCGTGCCGGATATATCGGCGTTGAGCCGATGTTCTTTTTCGGCAACGAGGCGCGTATCGATCAGGTTAAGGCCGATGGCCCGGCAGGCAAGGCGGGGATAAAGGCGGGTGACAAAGTAAAAGCGATCGATGGAAAGCCTGTGGATGGCTGGATAGAAATGTCGAAGATGATCCACGACGCGAACGGCAAGGAAATATCGCTAACGATCGATAGAAACGGCGAGTCTCGCAATATGAGCGTAACGCCTGAATATAATAAGGAAGCGGACAAGTGGGTGATAGGTGTCGTTAAGGGGCTAAAGCCTAGCGACGTCCCGATGATCAACAAAAAATACGGCTTCGTCAATGCGGTAAAACATGGGACGCGCGAATGCGTGAACCTTATCGTGTTAACTTTCGAGGTCTTGAAAAAACTTTTTACGGCGCAGCTTTCATATAAGTCGCTTGGCGGGCCGATACAGATAGCTCAAGCTTCTGCCGCTGCCGCAAGTTACGGTCTGTCCGAATTCTTATATTTCATGGCATTCTTAAGCATTCAGCTTGGCGTCCTGAATCTGCTACCTATTCCGGTTTTGGATGGCGGACATGTCCTATTCTGTGTGATCGAGGCGGTGATAAGAAGGCCGGTGCCGAATCGCATTCGCTCGGTTGCTCAATATGCCGGTCTTATCTTGATACTAGGGCTCATGTTCTTCGTGACGATGAACGATATCGACAGCGTCTGGGGCATAAAGAAGATAATCGGGAAGATATTTTAAATGAAAGTTCTCTCGATCGACACATCTACGAACACAGGTTCTGTTGCGATAGTGGATGATAATAAACTTCTTGCCGAGGTGAACTACGATTCCAAGTCGAGCCACGCAGAAATCCTTCTACAAAAAATTGAGAGTACGTTGAAAAAATCGGGCCTGAAATTAGATGATATGGAAGGCTTTGCCGTAACGATAGGCCCCGGTTCTTTTACTGGGCTGCGCATCGGCCTTGCCACTGCAAAGGGGCTGGCAGTTTCTTTAGGCAAGCCGCTGGTTGGAATTTCGACGTTGAAGGCATTGAGCACATCTGTTATTGCAGGCAAAGCGAAGCAATATCCCATAGCGTGTCTTAACGCCTATCGCGATGAGGTCTATGCGAACGAGTCGGTCATGTCTCCGAAGGTTTTAGCCGAACAATTGTCAAAGGTAGAAGGTGAAGTGGTATTTGTTGGCGATGGCGCCGAAAAATATTCGGATATCTTCAAAGAAAAATTAGGCAAACAGTTCAAGATCGTGAAGCCAAAATATACGCTAGCAGCGTCCGCCGCCTTTCTTGCCGTACCGCTCATAAAAGAAGGCCACGCAAGCGATCTAGCGAACCTTTCCCCAAATTACATCCGCAAATCCGCCGCAGAGGAAAAAACCCCTGATCATATGACCAGGGGTTTTTAGTTTTGTGATTGTCAGCCTAGCTCTTCATCATCTTCTTATACAATTCAACGTAAGCCTTTGCCGAGGCGCCCCAGGAGAAGTCGCAAGCAAACGCGGTCTGCATAAGCTTCTTCCACTGGTCGGGCTTCTTAAAAGCGTCGAGAGCTTCGCCAATGCAGGCAAGCATTGCGGCTGCGCTGTACTCGCTGAACTTGAAGCCATTTACTTTATTCTGAATGGTGTCATCTAACCCGCCTGTTGCGCGGACTATCGGCAGCGTTCCATATTTCAGGCTTATCAATTGGTTCAAACCGCACGGTTCGTAGCGCGAAGGCATTAGGAACATATCGCTTCCTGCCTCTATCTGATGCGCTAGCGTGTTGTCGAAGGCGACGCGTACGCCTAATTTGCTCGGATATTCCTTTGCTACGCGGAGCAGCATCTCGTGATATTTCTTTTCGCCCGTTCCCAAGATCACAATCTGTATGTCCTGTTTCATCAGTTCCGGCATTGCGGTCTCGAGCAGGTCGAATCCCTTTTGCGATGTCAGCCTTGAAATGATGCCTATTAGAGGAACGTTCGCCTTAACGGGTAGTTTGTATGCCTTTTGCACCGCTTCTTTGTTCGCCGATTTTCCCTTAATGTCTTTTGCGCTGAACTTTGCCGTAAGGTTCGCGTCGAGAGATGGATTCCATTCGGCGTAGTCGATACCGTTCACAATTCCTGTTAGAACGTTCTTGCGAAAGGCGAGCGCATTTTCCAATCCGCAGCCGTATTCTTGCGTAAGTATCTCTTCGGCATATTTGCGGCTTACCGTGCTAATGCCGTCGGCAAAAGCGATGCCGCCTTTTAGAAAATTTAGCTTGCCGTAGAATTCCAATTTATCGAACGTGAAATATTCCCAGCCAAGGCCCGTTAACTGCATGTCGTTGTGTGAGAAAAGCCCCTGGTAGCCCAAGTTGTGGATGGTTAAAAGCGTCTTTGTCCCCGCGAACGCCTTTAAGTTCTTGTAGATCGATTTCAGATAAACGGGAGCCAGTGCCGTTTGCCAGTCGTGGCAGTGGATGATGTCAGGCTGAATAGTAGATGCAACGTAGAGCGCTGCGCGTGTGAAGAATATGAAGCGTTCGGCGTTGTCCGGGTAATCGCCTTCGGGAGTTTGGTATAGCTCCGGCCTGCCAAAAAATTGGTCCTGTTTGATAAGATACGCGTTGACGTTTCGTGCGAGCTTGCACGTAAAAAGTTCGCCTTCAACTTCTCTATTGCCTATCGCGACCTTTATCTTTTGGCCTGCATCTTTGATCTTGTGCTTCTTCGAAGATATCTTTGCGGTGTAGTAGGGGAGTATTATGGAAACATCGTGCCCTTCGCTAGCTAGCGCCAGCGGCAGGGATCCTGCGACGTCGGCAAGGCCGCCGGTCTTACAAAATGGAACTGCTTCTGAAACGATCTGTACTATGTTCATGCGTCTACCTCTCTTAAGAACTGCGCCGAGACTTCCGGTGCGGTCGGGTTGATATAGAAACCGCTGCCTCTTTCGAATCCGGCCATGCGCGTTAGCCTTGGCGTTATTTCAATGTGCCAATGGAAAACTTCGGGGTTCGCCATGGAAAGCGGCGACGTGTGAAGCATGAAGTTGTAAGGCGGGTCGCCGAGCGCTTTTTCTAATTTGCGGAGCGTCCGCTGCATTATCTGCGAAAGATTGTGTATCTCGTGTTTCGTTGAATCTTCGAAGTGGGCGGCATGGTTCTTTGGCATTACCCAGACTTCGAAAGGGAAACGCGGTGCGAACGGGCAAAGCGCGATGAACTCTTCGTTCTCGAGGACGACGCGTTTTTGGTCCTCTATCTCCTGCGAGATGATGTCGCAATATAAGCAGCGTTCCTTGTAGGAATAATATTCCTGCGAACCGTTCAACTCTTCGATTACGGTCTTCGGCAGAATTGGCAGAGCGATAAGCTGGCAATGAGAATGTTCAAGGCTAGCTCCTGCGCGTAGTCCATGGTTCTTGAACACAAGGATATATCTGAAGCGCTTGTCCTTCTTTAGATCCAATATCCTGTCCCTGAACGCCCAGAAGACGTCTTCGAACTGCTGCTCTGGCAGGTTCGCGAGGTTCAAGCTGTGGTCGGGCGATTCGACGATGACCTCGTGGGCGCCGATTCCGTTCATCATGTCGTAAACGCCGTCGCCTTTTTTGTTGAGAGCGCCTTCGATCATAAGTGCAGGGAACTTGTTCGGCACAACGCGTAAGCTCCAGCCCGCCTTGTTAGGAGCGCCGCCTTGGCGGTACGCCAGAACTTCCGGCGGTGTTATATGTTCGTTACCGTTGCAAAACGGGCAAAAGCCGCCCTTTTTTTCGTCCTTCTCGTGCTTAAAATCGGATGGCCTCTGCGCTCTCTCGGTCGAGATGATGACCCACCGGCCCACGATCGGGTCTTTTCTTAGTTCTGGCATTTTACACTTCCTCCTAGTGTTTAAAGTTAAGATCTAGATCGAACTCCATTTCAGCTGTTCCAACCGGAATGATGATACTCCATATTATACATGAACCCTGGTAAAGTAAATCAAAACCGGCCTCTGATTGCGATATCGTCTGCACTGGATAGCGCCAGACGTCCATTTTTTTGTTTGCAGTTATCTCTAGCCTGAAATTAAAATATTCATCGACGAGCGAAATCTGTTCGACGTCTTTTAGAGATGCGACCGAATCGAGAAGGCTTCTTTGCCCGTTCGTATCGAGGTAATAACGCTTCTCATCGTGGCCGGCAAGAAGCGTAAGATTTAACTCCGTTCCAAAACGAACGGCTTCTTTTACCGGTGCGCTCCATTTTAGCCTATAATGAGCCTTGAAAGATGCGCCGTCTTCCATGAAAAACTCTTTTTCTATCGTTAGATCGTTATAAGTTGCGACGAGTTTTAAATTGTTCGTCCCAACGGATGCCACCGCGTAAGGTGTTTTGCAGAACCTCTTTAGCGCCTGTTCGGGCTCTGCATCTGCCTTCCAGATCCGGTCGAGGAAGGAATAGCGTTCGCAGGGGTCGTAGACTATCTTTCCTATCTTGCTTGGATCCTTGTTCAGGTCGTGGATGGAAGGGATGCCGTCTTTCTGCTCGCTTGCAACCTTTTCCTGAACCTTTGGCGTTTTATGATATGCTTCTTCGTGGCGAGAGAGGACGTCTTGTAAGTTTAGGCCGCTCTTCCTGTTGGAAAATTCTATTAGGCTGCCGCCACGCTCAGGTTTTACTACGGCTATAAGTTCCTTGTTGGAGATTATTATTTCTTCGTTTAGATCGCAATCGATGTCGGTCTTTTCTATCCGTGTTGCGCTTGCATTTCCGGCCGCCGCATCGATGATGTTCTCCGCCTTTATCAGGTTATCGTAGATCGCGTGCCGTAGGTAATTAAGATACAACCCGCCAAAGAGGCCGTGCCAGTAAGCACAATTGCACTGCGCCATGTAAAGATGTTTCTTTGCCTCGGAGATCTTTTCTGACCTCTGACCTCCGACTTCCGACTTCGCTATTTTTCCGCTCACATGCAGCATCTTCTTGTGCATGTAGTTAGATTCCGGATATTTCGTTAAGAAATTGTCCCAATATCCGCCTCTGACAAATGGTTTCGCCTCTTCCCATTTTCCATGTTGTTCCAAGAACTGCTTGATCTCATCTAACTTATGTATCGAATGCGCAGGCATCGCCCATTCGCCCATTTCGTGATAAGAACACGTTGGAAGATAGACGCGGCCTTCGGGTTTGTTCTTTGCAAGATATTCGGAGATGGTAGTCACGTTTATCTTGTCGCTGCGTTCGGTTAAGAGCTGGAAGAATTTCTTTAGCCAGCCTTTTTCAATGACCCATTCGAACGTGCCTGGCCACATGCCGAACTTTTCTCCATCGTCTCCATATGTGATCGCAGATCCAGGATATGTATCTGCAAGATAAACAAGGTGAGCGATGACATCTTCCGGAGATTTAAATGGTATATAATAGCGAAGCGTTGCATCCGAGGGGAGTATCGAAACCATCTCGCCGTGGCGTTCCGTTATGTAATAGTTCTTAACGGGATTGTCTGTTATTCCCGCAGCACGGAAATGTTCGTCGTCTAGTATCGTGAATTTTATTCCGTTTTCAGCTAGTAGCGTGGTGAGCGACGGTTCCCATATACGTTCCGTCGTCCAAATACCGTTAGGCCTAAATCCCGATTCCGCCGCCCAAAAATCCTGCAGCATTTGGATCTGCCCGCTTGCGTCGCGTGTTGGAATAACCGCAAGTATCGGTTCGTAGTATCCGCCGCCAAGCGGCTCAATTTGGCCCGCCTTTATCATCTTAACGAGAGTTGGAATATAAGCTGGCTCGTATTTCTTTGCGTAATCGAGTAGCGGCCCTGAATGATGCATCGAGATGCGCACTTTCGGGAACTCCGCCAGCGTGTTAAGTATCGGCCAGTAGCACTGCTTGAACGCCTTCTCAAAGATGTAGCCGAAATTCCCCACCGGCTGGTGGTTGTGAATTGCTAATAACAAGTTAATCATAGTTTAAACACTCCACATAGAACGTTCGTACGTTTCGTCAGGCACCGTAAATGTGATATGAGAATAATGCCGTGCTTCAATTCCATGCCGAACCACGGTTAGTATCGCGGTTATCTTCTCGCCGGGATGATATCCTAAATTGCTAAATTTGAACCCCATCTCGAAAACGCTCTTTATCGACCATTCGACCGTATGCGTTCCGTTAACGTAGCCTTCGTCCGGGCTCTCTACGAATTTCATCTGATACCTTTTTCCGTCGAAGTAGAGCCGTACCTTGTATTTTGAAGCGCCATCGTGAAGGTATAGAATGATCTCTTCGCTGTCTTTTAAAGAGAACGTAACGTCTTTTTTAAGCGCGTCGATCCTGAAAAAGAAGGCCTCGTCATTAAAACCGAAAAATATGGTTTCGATCAGCTCGTCCGTTTGACCCATGGTACCGCGCGCACGCCCTATGTCCAGGCGGACCGCGTTCGACCATTCGAAGAACGAAGTGTTAACGCCGTCTAGCACGGGATATATGAATCCCGGAGGTTTCACTTCGCCTTGCTGATGATGGGGCGTTTCGTGATATTTGTATATCGGCTCGAACAGAAAGACGGGAATATCCCTTTCAAGGAACGAGAACGTGTTCTTAAGGTGCATACGGAAGATCTTATCGAAGTCGCTCTTGAATTCGGAGCTGAAATCGTCGTCGAACCACCAGAACCAATCGCTTCCGCAGGCGGCAGAGAACGATTCCAGCGCAAACAGTTCTTTATCGCTTCTATTTGGATTGGCTAGTATTAAGTTTAGCTTTGGAGCCAGCTCATCGTAAACGCGTTTTATATAGTTCCAGCCCTGGTTCTTCTGCGGCTTGCCTATCCAGATGTGAAAGTTCGAGTTGATCCACGAGCCTGAATGGATGGTCTTAAGAATATGTCTAGCCGGATGTTCCGCCAAGTACTGGCTTATCGTCGCGCATTTTACCTTTGTTTTGCGGATACCTTCTAAGAACCCGGTCAAGAAATGTTTGCCGCTTTCTTCATATGTTTCCCATGCGTTCTCGCCGTCAAGGAGTACCGTGATAAGCGGTGCGTCACCTGTCGTAGACTTTGCCGTTTCTTTAATTCTATCGAGAAAGTCGTTTACTGCCATATCGGTCGGCATCCTGCCGTACGAGAAGCCTATTAGGTCGGAGAGCTCTCTATCTCTGAACACCATCGTGACCTTGCTCCCTTCGTATTCGGCGACATACGGTTTATATAGGCAATCGGCTTTTTTGCCCGCGACTCCGGAAAGGAACAATATTCCTTCATCTGCCGCTACCCATTTGATGCCGGTTTTTTCAAGGAGCGGGATCATTTCCGGGCAGACACTGCCTTCAGATGGCCACATTCCTTCCGGCTTATGTCCGACCGTCTGTTCAAAGTAGTTCGCCCCATGTTGCAATTGGAATTGGGCGAAGTTATGTGATGTGAACTTTGCAGGCAGTTCTACCTTCGGCATGCATCGCTTTGCAATATCGGTGTCTATAAGAAGCGGCGTGATGGGATGAAAATATGGCGTTGTTGTGAGCTCGATATTCTTTGGATGGTTGTGTATCTTCTCCATCAACTTTTTTAAGACGTCGAGCTGTAATTTTAGGACGAATTTTTTATCTTCTTCGGTGAATATGTGGCCGCTCGCCGGGTTCGATAGCATCTGTTCGATCTCGGGGTGCTCTTCGCGCGCCGCAAATCCGAACCATACGAGGTTGTAGAACACCTGCAGGTCGAGGTAATCCTTCCATGAAAAATATCTTATTGCATGTTCTAGGTCTACATCTTGAAGGCTTGTGCCTCTCTGCTGGAACAGTTTCCAATAACGAGGGTATGGCTTGATCATTCTTTCATGGTTCGCCATGAAAAAGTTGCGCAGGATGAACATCTTCTGCGATTGGTCGAGTTCCTTCGCATCTACCTGCGACAGTTCAAAGAACTTATCGGAAAGCCCCTGTTCCGTATATTCGCGCAGTTGGCGAAGCAGCGATGGAACGAAATTGATATCGACGCCTATGTCGGGATACTTTTCGTAGAGCGACAGCATATCGTAATATGAATGGATGCCATGCAGTCTGACCCACGGCTGTATGCATTCGCCGGTCAACATGTTGCGGTAATATGGCTGATGCATGTGCCAGAGGACTGCGAGTGTTGGAGTGGTCATAGATTAAGTTGATAAGTTGACCAAGTTGGTAAGTTGACCAATTTGGCGATATTAAACTTTAGCTCCTTTAGGTATAACAACAATGCCTTCTTCTGAAACGAAATATTTCTTCTTATCCTTCTTTAGGTCGTAACCGATTATCGTATGCGGCGGGATATCTACGTCCTTATCTATTATGGCGCGGCGTATCTTCGAATAGCGGCCGACATTCACGTTCTCAAATAGCACAGATTCTTCAACGTGCGAAAAACTGTTTATGCGGACGTTCGGCGATAGAATGCTTCTGTCGATGCGTCCACCGCTTATGATGCAGCCTTCCGAAACGAGCGAATCTGTTGCCATACCTATACGCTTCGATTTTTCATCTGCGAAAACGAACTTGGCAGGCGGATGAGCATCCATCGCGGTTCTGATAGGCCACAGCCTGTTGTACAAATTGAACACTGGCGATACGCTGATAAGGTCCATGGAAGAGTGCCAATATGCATCGATGGAACCTATATCGCGCCAATAACCCCGTTCGCCTTCGCTCATGCCGGGAAAATTGTTCTTGCTAAAGTTATAGACCATGACCTTCGATTTTTTGTAGACCGATGGGATGATATTCTTGCCAAAATCGTGCTGCGACCCTTTTACCATCGCGTCGTGCGCGACGATATGGGTTAGGAACGGCATCTTGAAGATGTAGATACCCATCGAGACAAGCGCCATCTTCTTGTTTGAAGACATGGGGAAGGGTCTTTTGGGCTTTTCTGCAAAGTTTACCATTCGTCCGGACCGGTCTACGCCGATAACTCCAAAGTTCGAAGCTTCGTTTAGCGGGAATGGAATGGCCGCCACCGTCATATCTGCATTCGACTTGGTGTGAAAATCTATCATCTGGCGCATGTCCATTTTGTAGACATGGTCGCTGCCTAAGACCATCACAGTATCTGCATGGCTTTCGCGGAGGATGTTCAGGTTCTGGTATACTGCGTCGGCGCTCCCTTTGTACCAAGACTTGCCGGTACGCATTTGAGCAGGGACCGGATCTATGTACTGGTCGAGGAGATGCGAGAGCATCCAGCCTTTTTTAAGGTGGCGGTTAAGCGATTCGCTCTTGAACTGCGTTAGGACTTTTATCTTGAAGATGCCGGAGTTGATAAGGTTCGATAGGACAAAATCGACGATGCGATAATGGCCTCCGAATGGGACCGCAGGCTTTGCCCTGTCTTGGGTAAGCGGCCTAAGCCTCGTTCCTTCACCACCTGCCAAAATGAAAGCGATTACGTTCGGCATAATATAGATATCTATATCAGGAGAAAATTTTATAGTCAACAGCTCGGGGGAAATTTGAGAGCATTTGGGAAGGATTATCGGTCGTTAACCGCCGGTCACGGAGCATGTGGCTAAAAAAACCTAGAAAATCCTAGAAATTCAAGCTCGATGCGGATAATCCATCACAAGTGTCCGACACTTAATGACCTAACTAACAATAAATTTTGTAGTCTATATTCGGGAAGATGTTGTCT
The DNA here is from genome assembly GCA_903868375.1 of uncultured delta proteobacterium. Classification (GTDB taxonomy): domain Bacteria; phylum UBA10199; class UBA10199; family 1-14-0-20-49-13; genus CAIPVD01. Next base: position 153 of record CAIPVD010000189.1, on the reverse strand, counting down.
TTCCATTCGAGCTCGCCGACGAAGCTCATGTCTAGGCGGAAATGCTTGATGTCGTCGTAGAGTTTATTGAAACGCCAGATGTGTTCTTTTGTGCGCTTAACCGCATATTCCACCATCGTTCCGCTGTTCATGATGAACGCCCAATCGGAAGAT
>CAIPVD010000188.1 GCA_903868375.1 uncultured delta proteobacterium | reverse complement strand
GGGCGTATGATAAAAGAAAATCCAAGTGCATTAAGTGCGTTGATAGAAGCTACGGAGAAGAGCAATTTTGCGGCCCAAATTCTGGCTATGGTTATGACCGCTTATTATGGAGAAATAACGGAGGATCATATTGCTTCCTTAGAAAGCGTTGCCGAAAGATTTGGCAATGTAAACGAATCGCTTGAAGATCTAAGAGCCCGAGGCTGTTTGCCAGCTGCAAAACCTAAGATCGAGAAAGACCCGTGGAACAGAGAAAATTTACCACCTGAAATACGTGAAAGGGAATTGGCTTTAACGAAGCAGAACGGAGAATTCAATCCCGTTAGCATTCCAAGAAACTTGGCCGAGTTGGCGCAAATGACCAACGGAGAGTTCAGAAAATATGTCGTTGTAAGGCGTGCCGATGGTGGATTGGAATTGAGATTGAGCTATGAAGGTGGAGTTCACCACAAAATGGTCTTGGAGGGTGAGTCGGTCGTTGGTGCCGGATATTTGAATTTAGATGAAGGTGTGTTGGTGTTCGACGGAGATAGCAGTGGCTATCCAACCAGAATGAAAGGAATCAATATATTATCGGCGGCATCACGTAAACATAAGGTCGATTCTGTAGCTGGTCTCATGACTATCGCCGCATTTTTCAGAAAGTTATTTGGCAACGAATTACCACTTAAAGTTCCGGGCCATAATCTTGAAACCGGCGAACTAGAGTAATTTCTTGCCATCTTTTTTCAATTAAGGCATTTTAGCCTGCATGCAACCCATAATCATCAAGCGAAAGAAAAAAGGGATATTCTCCGCGGTGCTGCTTTTTCTGGTGGCCGCTTTTCTATCCAAATTATTCATATCTAAAACGATAGGCCTTATGAACGGCAGTAACGAAGACGTAACTGGAGCGGTAATGTTCGGGCTCATCGCGCTTCTCTTCACCGTCGGAGCCGTTCTTTATCTCATTAAATATATAAGAATGGGGAAGGATGCGGTTACGTTTTCGGATTCATCGATAGATTTCGCAAAGAACAAGATCCATCTCGGGCAGATACGCTCCTTAAGCGTTGGATATCAAGACATCGTTATAGGAACCGAAGACGACACTATATCCGTCGATGTAGATTTTGACTCGACCGATATGGATAAGGCGAAGATAGATGAGATAACAAAGTGGGCGGCGGAGCATGGCATCAAGAAATTCTACGGGCCGGGCGACAAAGAAAAAGAGATGGCGGATATAGATAAGGAGTTTGAGGAAGATGAAAAGAAAGAGGTCGAGAAAAATGTCGACCATAAAAAGGGATATGGCTTTAACGCCTGGTTCGTAACGATCTGGTCGATGCTTACGCTCGCCGGTATAATAATGTTGCTCGTCAACGTTTCAGATGTTTATAAGAAATCATTTTATTACACGCAGATCTATTTCCGGCCGTTCACCGAAAATTTGCAGAACGTAAAAGATGGCGATGTCGTAAAGCTTCATGGAAAGGCATTTTCCCCGGAACATTGGACGGTTATCTACGAGCATGAGGTTGATACCAAAAAGATAGGCAAAGGCAAAAGGAAGGATTTCATACGAACGACGCTCATTAATAAGATCGTTCCATTTAAGCTTACAATGAACGACGGCGGAGAAGTCAGCATCGGCGCCGAAAATGGCATTGGCCAAGACATCTTCGATGCCAAAGAAACGCTCCATGAAATAAATTGTAATCGCACGTTGACCGATGAAACGATAAGAGACGGCGAGGACGTTACCATAATGGGGCCGATATACAGATCGGAAACTGGCTACGAAATGAAAGGAAGGCCTTTCAAACGCATCGTACTGACCAACAAAGAGATGCCGGAGATGAATCCGTTAAGCTACATCGAGACATGGTTCTATATTGCAGGGCTGTTGTTCATTATCGGCGAGATCCTGATCTTTGTTGTCGCTTATCGAAGATACAATCGATCTCACACACTTAAAGTGACTAGTTAAAGCTTCAGGACTGTAGCAGGACAAAAAAATTGACATGCTAAATCTAGTGTGCTAGTTTTTTGTCAGTTCAATAAAATTTCAATTTTGTAGTTCAATAGCTGTATCGCAGTATCGTTTTTTTAATAAAAGTAAGTTTAGTTGAAAACTAAAAGGAAAACTTCTTGAAAAGTAAGCAAAAGAAGCCACACTCATATAGTATCTTCATCGTGCCCGAAGGCCGTCCTACTTCCAGGAGGCTCACGGTCTATAGGTGGATGCCCAAAGCCCTTGTAATTATTGGGCTTTTGTGGGTTGGCGCAACTCTGGCGTTAGCTTCCGCGGCCCTATATTACAGAAGCGGTTTCCTATCTACGGCAGATGTCCGTTCGCAAAACGAAGAGATGAAACTTGCGACGTCGCGTGTTGAAGAAAAGCTTGTCTCTATGCAGAGCAGTGTTTCGCGTGCGCAGCGCCTGGCAACAACTTTGGAAACGGTCGCGGGCATTAGCAAGAAGGTTATGATCAAAGGCATCGGCCCGATATCCGAAGACGACGAATTGCCTGCAGCAAATAACGTCAAGCTCTTCCAGAGCGGCCGCGTTGCCACAGAAGAAAATCCTTCCATTACGTTTGAAGACTTAGAACTTAAAATGGACGGCCTGGATAAGGTCATTTCAAGTGTTGAAATGCGCCTGCAGGAAGTTTACGAATTCCATCAAGGAAAGCTCGCATATTGGGCCTCTATTCCTTCTATCTGGCCTGTTAAAGGATGGATCACATCTGAATTCGGAATTCGCAGAAGGCCGAAAGGTATTGGCTCCCGCTTCCACGAAGGAATGGATATCGCCGCCTCTATTGGAACTCCCGTCTATGCATCTGGAGACGGAGTCGTTACATTTGCAGGAACGAAGCACGGGCTTGGCAAATGCGTCGTGATAGATCACGGCTTTGGCGTTTCAACTGTTTATGGCCACAACGCAGAATTATTTGTGAAGGATGGCGACAAGGTGCGCCGCGGTGCCAACATCGCGACCGTCGGCCGAACTGGTAGGACAACGGGCCCTCATCTGCATTATCAAGTCGAAGTCGATGGTGTGCCGGTAGATCCGATGCGTTACATCATAGAAAATTTCTAGCTCAAAAAATCTCTAAAACTTGCAAATTCCCCGGGAATGGTCTAGCGAATAGGTCTATGCAAAAGCTTATCATTACCGCCGCAATTACCGGCGCGGAAACGTCCAAGGATCTGAATCCCAATTTGCCCGTTACACCGGCGGAACAGGCGAAAGATGCCGCCGCATGCGTTAAGGCCGGAGCTTCCGTCATTCATCTTCATGTGCGAGGTGGCGATGGCAAACCTTCGCAGGCGCTTGCCGATTTTAAGGCGTCGATAGATGCGATCCGCAAGGCGTGCAAGCCAGTACCCATCGTTCAAATATCCACCGGTGGCGCTGTTGGCGAGGCGATGGAAAAGCGTATCGCGCCGATCGTTAACCTGAAACCCGAAATGGCATCGCTTAACATCAACTCGATGAACTTCGGCAACGATATATTCTTGAACCATCCGCAGGACGTAGAAAAGCTGGCGAAGCATATGATCGACTTAGGCGTCGTGCCTGAAGTTGAGGTCTACGACGGTGGCGATATAGAACTTGCACAGAGAATGCAGAAGAAGGGGCTTTTAAAATCGCCCATACATTATCAGTTCGTGCTGGGCGTGCCCGGCGGGCTTTCGGGCGAGCCGCACAATCTTATTCATATGATACGTTTGATAAGGCCCGAAGATTCATGGGCTGTGGCGGGAGTGGGGCGATACGAAACCCCTCTTGCCGTTATGGCTGTAGTTATGGGCGGCCATTTGAGGGTAGGATTCGAAGATAATATTTATTATCACAAAGGTGAACTGGCAAAGAGCAACGCGCAGTTAGTTGAACGCATTGTTCGAATAGCGAAAGAGGTTGGTAGGGAGATCGCAACGCCGGATGACGTAAGAAAAATTTTACATAACTAAAGGAGACAAAATGACAACATTCAAACCAAACGGCAATCCATTCGGCGCGCATCGCGTGATAGAACCAAAGGGCGTGCTTCCGCAGCCAGCGCAGAAGTTAGACAACAATATGGACTACATGTGGGATAACGAGATCCGCGTGAACG
>CAIPVD010000187.1 GCA_903868375.1 uncultured delta proteobacterium | reverse complement strand
CGCCGAACGGGGCGCCCCAATTTGCGCCAGCAGCCAAACACCCAAAGAATCGCCGTGTGCAATGAAAATCTGTTGGCGATGCCTCCATTTTAGGCTGTTCGGCGGCAGGACCCGAAAGTTTCTTGGAGCTCAAAACAATATTGGGTCGATGAAAAATAGTTAGCAACTTTTTTGGAGAATCGTCGAAAAGGATACTAAATGGAGGTATATCTATGTGCGCGGCTTTTAACGGGATAAATCCCAACTCATTGGTTACTTTGCCACTTGTAAATGCCTTAACTACGGCGAGTCTTCCGGTAGAAGTTTTCGGAGGATTTTCTGAAACCGCTTTCTCGGGCGGCCGAGTAGTACAGCCGTTCCAATCTCCAGCTGATGCCATACTTCATCAGACGCTATTACTAGCAGATGGCCTGCCATCTGAAATGCTGGAAAGAAGAAGTGCGTCGGTGCGTGCCACAGTAGGCGGAGATGATGTTGTGGTTCCTTCAGAACGAAAATATTTGGCTGCACGCGGGGGAAGTGCAAATGCAAGTTCTTTGCCGGACGAGCAGGACATGTCAACCGAAGTGAACCCAAAGGATCCGCTTGGCATCAAGAGCGGTAAGCCGTTGTGTAAACACGGCCCTTGCCAGTTCGATTCCGCTTTCATTAGGCCGTTCTATAATGATAGGTGGATCAGAAATCTTCTTTGCCAAGACGAGAGTGTCTTTAGAGATGCCATTTCCGACCTCTTCACGTTGGATCCCATAATATTGCGATATTTTCATCGACATGATTTTGGAAGCAGGGTTTGGATAGCGATCCAAGAAATATACTTTCCAAATTCAGGAAGATCTAAAATGGATATCGAAATGTCCGCATTACTGAATGTGATTCGAAATGCCACGTGGCTAGTTGGTGAGACATCGAGGCGTGGTTATCCCATGGTAAATACTGTGATAGATAGGATCGGCTCTTTGATCGAACATGTTTTGATAGTAAATGATAGCAAAAGATTGAAAGCCAATTTCCTAAAAGCGTGGCCTGCGCCACTTACTGCACAAGTTTTTAAATTTCTGCGAGCGACGCCAGAAGAAGCCCGGACAACACTTTTCCTGGCATCAGAAACGGGGACATTCCCAGACCTGATCAAGGGGATGGATGACATCGCCGAGCTAAAGTCGCTTATCCATTGGCTCGTTGTTTATGCCTATGACCGCCTGCCAGAGCTAGAGCCGTTATTGGAAACAAGGTTCGAGGAGCTAAGTAGTGCAATGGCTGACAGAGCAAGCGGCTCCAAAGAAATTGGTTTCGTAATGGATCATCATCCTTTGGAAGCTTTGCGTATAGCCCTTGGAAAGGCAGAGCCGGCCTGGTGTGATATAGATAAAAGAGGAGTGGATTATGCTCTTATAGCTCTTGTTACTCTTTTCGACCGAGATCCTAGTGAGGCTTTGGAAATCATCGACCATCAGATCGGAACGGATAGGTTCATGGCCATCTTGAACGATAACAACGTTGAGCCAGTTTCTGGACCGCTGTACCACTTGGAACAATTGAAAGGGATACCGATAGAAGCTCTTCCTCCAGAGCACTTGGCTGGCTTTACATGCGGGCTACTTGCAATGATCAGATTGCTTGAGTTGGCAAGGGAGCCCAAAGTGAAAGGAGACAAGGCTCTTGCGCTAAGAGTTGGTAGAAAAGGAAAGGGGAGGGCTTTAAGTCAAGACCCATATGCGGAATACATAAGATTCTTGAGACAAGTCGTAAAATTCAGGGTGTTGAACGGTGGGTTGCTGAATCGAAATGCCAAACCGTATTGGATCGTCGATGCAGATTGCCGAAAGTTCGTCGAGAACTTGACGGACACAGCTATCGAGATATTCGTTAGTGCTTCGTTAACAGACATCGTAGCCCTTGTTTATGCAGCCGTGGGAAAACCTAAAGCGAGCGATGCCGATGAACATTCAAAATGGTTCGTTCTTATGAGAGCCATCGTGGAACAGGGTTTTCTGCCATATGTGGATGGGGTGACTATACCAAGAGGCGGAATGATATGGACCCCCCCAATGTCGATCATGGAGACCATGGGGCTTAAAGATCCGAGGCCCGCTGTTTATCTTCCATTATTTAGATTTGTGGCGCCTGCAGTTCTTCAATGGGAGAAGGAACATCCCGGGCGAGTTGCAGATGATCGATTGGAACATTTGGAAAGAATGTTGAGAGAACTTAATGATGCAGAAGGCGTTGCTGATGACGGAGAAAATGGCCGCAAGCAACTTAAGAAATAACTATGTGTGCAACATTTAACGGTATAAATCCAGCTTTTGCGACCGGCTTGCCGGTAAGCGTAGGCGTGCCTTTGGCGCCAGCGTTACCTTCCGGCACATTTCCGGAGTTTGCACTTTCTGGCGGCGCAATCGTTTCGCAATTTCTTTCGCCCGCCGATGCGATTCTTCGTCAGACACGGCTTCTTGCGGAGGACATTCCTCCGGAAATGGCGGGTAGAAATTCGTTTGCTGCAGGACAATCGCTTACAACTTCAAATGCTGCCGATGCAGCTCTGGTTCCGGGCGTTAGAAAATATCTGGCGATGGCGGATGATGGCACTGTTGTTGTTGGAGCAAAGCCAGCGGGCCTCTCGGAAGATTTTAAAACGGAAATTGAATTGATCGTACTCCTGGCTAACGACCAGCTGCAGGAGGAAATGTATTCGTACAATCTTCCGAACCAACATCGCTTCGATCAGCTCGTGCTCGCCGAAGCAAAGAAACTAAATGCCGGCATCCAGGAATTGCAAGATGCGCTTGCTTTTTGGGACGAAAGGGCGCGCACCGATGGCTACGAAAGTTTTGAAACCTATCTAATGCTGAATTTCGGATATTCTTCTGCAATGCTTTTGCCAAGAAACATGCGGAAGCATTATGTCGAAGGCTTCGATCAGTTTGAAAGCGGGGCAGTTCGGGCAAACAAGGAAACATATATTCAGCAGCGGTCGGCGGAACTTTGGGCACAGCTGGCGGCCGAAGGTTGTCCGAAGTCGGTGATCTTAACTCGCGCTTGTAGCGTGGCAGAGGCCGAGTTTTATCATCCGGAGTGGAAGGGGATAATAGATTGGGCGAAAGTATCGGATCGAATGATATCTCTAAAAAGCGACGATGCCGCGGTTTTTTCTGAACTTAATAGAAAGGCAAGCGTCGATGTATTTGCAAGTGAGCTGGATATAGGCCCTGGTATGCCGAGTGAAATGGTTCTGACAAGGCTTGGCGATTTTCTGAAAGGGTACAGAGCTGCAGAGCGTGTAGTAGATTCCATTAGTTTTGGGAACAGGCATTGCGTATATTCTGCCCAGCGAGTGGTTCATCTGTTAAGGGCGAAGGGATTTGAAGCTAATTTGGTTCAAGGTAAAGTTCCGTGCATAGACATTCCAAGATTCGCCGAAATAATCTCGAGTATCTCTAAAAAACTACACGTCGATATGGATGTTGTTCTCGATGTGCTGCAGCGGTTTGCGTCGTCCGGTGACCGGCGTTACACAGCCGAAAAATTGCATCATGTTTGCGAAGTAACTTCAGATATGGCGATGGCGATCTATCGCGAATTTAGGGCTCTTGATGAAGCCGACGTTAGACTGTTCCGGCAATCAGATTATGTAACGCACGTGGTCGCCAGCGTTAAGATAAACGGCGTCGATTATTGCGTGGACACAGACTATCATCAATTTGGGCGCGACGAACTGATAGTTCTTCCGAGGACAGAGATGATATTAGCCGGCTTTGTAGAAGATTTTGTGAGCCTGGATATGCACTTTCCGTCCTACATTATGGACCATTCGCTGAACGTGCAGCAGCAGGTCGTCCGCGAATACATGAAGGTCTTGGGCTATGTGAAAGATCTGACAGATCCGTTGACGGGAAACCCCGTTGCGCCCGAACAAATCACGCGGCAATATGTCGATGCGCTAATCGAGAGGATCGAGGTGCGAAGAGAAGAGATGTTTGCCGATATAGTTCACAGATACCGCTCGGGGATGGATAGAAAAGAATTGTTGGCCTATATGGAAGCAACTCATTGGCCGGAGATTGAGCGTATCGGTGTCGCCTTTGAAAAGATTGCTAATGCATTTGGAAGGCGAGTTTCCGATGGCAGGAATGCCTTTCACATAGGCGCCGCTTTAATGCATAGAATTGTTGGAATGGGAGATGATCATCAATCTATTTCAACGCTATTAATAATTGGGGAGCCTTTAGACGATCTCTTCAGCGAAGGGCTCGTATTTAGGTCGAGCATTTCCGCTGTGATAGGCCGTGCCGTAATAATGAGTGCGCATATAGCGCAACGAAGGAGGATAAAAGTCTCTTCAAACGCTCAGATTCATGTGTTTGGTGTCCATGTTGACTTCGATCTTAAAAGATTCGAAAGAGTTGCGGAAGAACTGATTAAAAATGGTGCCAAATATTCGGCGGCAACCGTGACGGCGGATTGGAACGAGGAAGATCAGGAACTTGTGGTTATCAGCGATGGCACGGGAATGGAAGCGGGCTTCGATCCATTTGCGCCAGGCAAGCGAGGCGCAAGCACACAAGACATCGATGGCACAGGTTATGGTCTCTTCAACGCAAGAGCCGATGCCGAGAGCATGGGCGCCGAACTTACGTTCACTTCAGTCCCCGGCAAAACAGTATTTAGATTGAAATTTAGAAAAACAGCGGCCATCCAACCATCTTCATTTATTACGGTTCCGCTTGACGTTGGAGATGGAAAGCCGCCCGTGGAGATAAGAGTTGCGATCCCTAATAATGACATTGAAATGTATCCGATAGTGAATTCAGTTGCCGATTTTTCACAGGTGCACGAAGAAAATGTCAAGGTCGTGGCGCAAGATGCTGAATTGAAATTGGCGGAGCTTTCTGCTCTACTGAAACAGGCGTTGCTAGATTATCAGCGCGCAGTTGGTGTTCCAATATGCCATGACACGATATTTTTACTTCGCCAGTTCAGGGATGACGGTGCCAAGGATGTCTTTTACAAGGCTATCGAACTCAAAGGAAAAACGTACCACACAGAAGCAGGAAACCTGACGTTCACGGGTGAGGTCCTTATAGGGTCAAAGAACGCCGTCTTTCGTGCGGAGCTGGTAAAGGACGGTGTCGCCGTACCTGTTGCAGTGAAGGTTGCTACTAGACATTTTCCAAAGGCTGCCGAGAATTATAATTCGAACGAGACAGCAGTGACTAGAGATTTTTCGGAGAAGGATATAGGGGTGATCAAATTTTATGGCGAAATTACCGTTCCATTCGAGGCCGTCGTCACGAATTGGGCCGATGGTGTCGTCATATTTAATATAACGGAAATACACCCTGCTTATAAGCGGACCGTGTCGAGGATCATAGCAAGGGAGATCGCAAAGGCCACAAAGGCAGGCTACGTTATCAATAAGGACGCTCAATTTATTGTTGGTATGGATGTGAATGGGAAGGTGCATGTTGCATGGATAGATAAGGAGAAAATTACAAGGCCAGGGTCAGCTGAACCTTCACATGAAGTCTGGAAGAGAAATTATATGCAGGCATTGAGCGAGCTCTTGATATATCCGAAACCGTTTGACGTACCAGAAGATCCAGAAGAGGCATTAAAATTAAAGGATGAAATATGAGCATAACGGGAATAAATTTTAGT
>CAIPVD010000186.1 GCA_903868375.1 uncultured delta proteobacterium | reverse complement strand
GTGCGCGGCGAAGGCGGCATATTAAAATTAAAGAACGGCGAAGAGTTCATGCAGAATTACGATCCGCGAGGAAGTTTAGCAACACGCTCGATCGTTGCGCGCGCGATAGACAACGAACTGAAAAAACGCGGCGATGAATACGTACTTTTGGATATCACGCACAAGCCGGCGGAGTTTATCAAGCGCCGTTTCCCGAACATCTACGAAACTTGCTTGAAGTTCGGAATCGACATGACGACGACGCCGATCCCAGTAGTCCCTGCCGCACATTATTCGTGCGGCGGAGTAAAAACGGACGCAGATGCGCAGACAGATATCGCCAGGCTATTCGCATGCGGAGAGGCCGCTTGCACGGGACTTCACGGAGCCAACAGACTTGCCTCGAATTCTTTATTGGAGGTTTTAGTTTTTGCATCGCACGCAGCAAAGAGATCGCTCGAACTTATCAAGTCGCTGCCGAAAGAACTCCCGAACGTTCCAGATTGGAATCCGGGCGGCGCGGTAAATAGCGATGAATCGGTCGTTATCACACAGAACTGGGACGAGATAAGGCGAACGATGTGGAACTACGTCGGCATCGTACGCTCTGACAAGCGTTTGCAACGCGCCCTCGCACGCATAAATTTGCTTCGCGACGAGATCAACCAATATTACTGGAATTTTACCGTAACGAGCGACCTCGTGGAGCTGCGTAACATAGCTCTAGTCGCCGAACTAATCATCAGATCCGCCCTAGCCCGCAAAGAAAGCCGCGGCCTGCATTACAACCTAGACTATCCGAACAAGGATGAAGCGTTTAGAAAAGATACGATACTAAAAATATGATTCTTCGCGCCGAAGACGCATTGAGGCAATATTGGGGGTACGATAGTTTTCTGCCTCTGCAAAGAGAAGCGATAGAGTCTGTCTGTTCTGCCAGAGATTCGATCGTCGTGCTTCCGACAGGCGGCGGAAAATCGATCTGTTTTCAGGTGCCCGCCGTAATTATGCCGGGACTTGCCATTGTGGTTTCGCCTCTCATCTCTCTCATGAAAGATCAGATCGACGCGCTAACAGAATGCGGAGTCCCTGCCGCACGCCTCGATAGCACGCTCTCACAAGAAGAACGAAGCCAGGTTAGAAAGCAAATTAATAATGGCGAACTAAAGCTCCTATATCTCTCGCCAGAGAGATTAGTGCTGGACAACTTTATTGACTTTTTAAGCGGGATCAAAATATCTTTTATCGCTATCGATGAAGCGCACTGCGTTAGCATGTGGGGACACGATTTCAGGCCGGAGTATCGCCAGCTTGGCATATTGAAATCGAAATTTAGCGGCGTTGCCATACATGCATATACAGCAACCGCAACTGGCATTGTTAGAGATGATATTTCCAAACAGCTGGGGCTAAACGATCCAAAAATCCTGGTCGGCTCGTTCGATCGCTCCAATCTTATCTACAAGGCCACAACCAGAACAAACCGATTGAAACAAGTCTGTGAGGTAATCGACCGGCACAAGAATGAAAGCGGAATAATCTACTGCATCAGGCGCGCCGACGTCGATAACCTGTGCGATAAGCTTAAAGAGAGAGGCCACCGTGTGCGTCCGTATCATGCCGGTATGAGCGACGAAATGAGAAAACGAAGCCAGAACGCGTTCATAAAAGAAGAGTGCGATACGATCGTGGCTACCGTCGCCTTCGGTATGGGTATAGACAAATCCAACGTTCGTTACGTAATCCATGCCGGCATGCCCAAATCACTGGAACATTATCAGCAGGAAAGCGGCCGGGCCGGACGCGACGGGCTGGAAGCCGAATGCACCCTCTTCTATTCCGGCGGCGACTATGGAGTTTGGAAGAGCATCTTAAGTGATACGGAGCCAGCAATTCAGGAAATCGCGCAAGAAAAATTGAACGAAATGTATGCCTATTGCACTGGCATTGGTTGCCGGCATAAGACCATTTTGAAATACTTCGGCCAAGACCTAAACAAGGAAAACTGCGAAGCGTGCGACGTCTGCCAAGGCGATATCGATCTTGTAGCGGATCCTCTTATCGACGCGCAGAAGATATTATCGTGCGTTGTCAGATTAAAAGAGAAGTTCGGCGCCGATTACACGGCTTCGGTACTTATAGGTTCCAAAGACGCGCGGATCATGGAAAATGGTCACGACGCTTTAAGTACGTATGGGCTTATGTCACATCACACAAAGAACATTGTTCGCGACTGGATAGAGCAACTGGTGGCGCAGGGTTACATCGAAAAAACGGATGAATATAAAGTTTTGAATGTCACCGCGAAGGGCTGGCTGGTATTAAAAGGGAAAGAATCGCCGCGGCTTTTAAAGCCGGTAATGAAACTTCCAAAAGAGAGGAAGGTTTCAAAGATCGCAACGGATTCTTGGGAAGGTGTCGATGAACGCCTCTTTGAAGAACTTCGCAAACTTAGGCGGCAGCTTGCGGACAAAAAAGGGGTTCCCGCATACATTGTTTTTAGCGATGCAACGCTGCGCGATATGGCGAGAAGAAAACCAAAGACTAAAGAAGAGATGCTTCGTGTAAACGGTGTGGGTGAAACAAAGCTGAAACAATACGGTTCAAACTTTCTGGACGCTATTTCAACTTCCACTTAAGCGTCGATTCGGCGAGGATGCTTCTAATGATAAACTTCGGATGTTGGCCCAAGTCTATCTTCGGAAAGCTTACGATGTAAGCCTTGCTCCACATGGTTACGTGCGGATAGAAGACCTTGTCGTCTATCGTCATCGTTACAATTTGAATATCCGTTGGAGGTACCTCCACACCATCGGCTCCAACTAAAAACCCTTTCCATATCGAACTCGGGTCCTTTGAAAAATCGCTCAAGAATTTTTTCGTGTACATCTCGACAAAGAAACCGATCCCTTCGAACTTCGGCCTTTTGTATTCGACCTTGCGGCTCGCGGCAAGGTCCGCCTGCGCGTTTAAGAGTTCATCGGAAAGCAGCGTTGCGTTCCAGATAACGTAGGCGTCCATCGTTTCAAAGGCGAATATCCGCCCGTGTTCCGTCCACTTGCGCAGCACGCTGTTGTAAGTAGCGTTAGCGTTACTCGCGCCCAGTGTGACCAACATTATTAAGGTGATGCCAAAGATCGATCGTTTCATGGCCGACATATTGCTCCTCTTCGCCAGCGCGCGCCAACCGCTTTACGGCCGCAAGCTGATTGTTTAACCAACCTTCTATATCCTGAAATATCTCCTGCCTATTCGCTTCGTGCAGTAGCTCGTGATAAAGCCCGGGATACGACTTAAAGTCTTTGTTCTGCACGAGGATGCTGTGGTAGAATTTTCTAGTCGCTTCGATGGAAGTTACGTTGTCGCTTCCGCCCTGCATGAAAAGGCTCGGCAGCTTCACCTGAAACGCAAGCCGTTTAATCTGTTCCAAATTTTTAAGTATCTCAACGCCCATGCGAGCGGTAACGTGCCAGCTTCTTAATGGATCTGCGATCGACTGCATAACAACGTTCTCGTCGTGAGAAAAGCTCGAAGGCGAAATGCCGGTCTTGAACTTTAGTATCGGGATCCAGCGCGAAAGTTTTAATGCGAGCCATCTTTTCCAATTAGGAAATTTCACCAGCGGTTCGATGTTCGGCGAAAGTGCAACTAGCCCCCGGATCCCTTTCGAATACCTAGCCACGAAGTTGATCGCAACCTGCGCGCCGAAGCTGTGGCCTACCAGAAATATCGGCACCGTTTCATAGGATTCGTGCAATATTTCGATGAACTGCGAAAGGTCGCGCAGAAGATCGGAAAAACTTTTGCAATGTGCGCGCCGCCCTGAACTTTGTCCGTGGCCGCGCATATCGAACATGCAAACGCCAAACCCGCACGATGCAAAATACCGCGTAAACTCGCCGTATCGGCTAATGTGGTCGCCAAGCCCGTGAATGAATACGATGTTCCCCTTGGGATTAGCAGGTATCCACCATTCATAATAGATGTTAGCACCATCTGGCGTTTTGAATTTCTTTATTCTCGCATCCATAACTTTTATGACCGAATGAACTCTTCCAGCAATTCTTTCTGCTTCTTCGAAAGCTTCTTGGGCGTCTTAACGTAAACATCTAGCATCTGATCGCCCTTCTTCTTCGAATGAACGTTCGAGAAACCTTTCCCCTTAAGTTTTATCGATTCGCCGGTTTCAGTTCCAACCGGTATCTCTACCTCTTCATTGCCATATAAGGTCGGGACAGTCAATTTAGTTCCGAGCGTCGCCTCTGGAAAAGATATTTGCAGTTTGAAATGAACGTTGTCGCCGTCGCGCACGAAGAGATGATGAGGCTTTACCGCAACGACAACGTAGAGGTCGCCGGACGGGCCGCCGTTTTCGCCGGCTTCTCCTTCGCCGCGAAGTATCAGCCTCATTCCGTCTTCAACTCCTGGCGGAACCTTAACGTTTATCTTTTTCGTCTTGCGCACGCGCCCTTGCCCGCGGCATTCGGTGCAAGGTTTAGAGATGATCTCGCCCGCGCCGTGGCACTTTGGGCAGGTCGTTTGCATGATAAAGAAACCCTGCGAATGGGCGACGTGGCCGCTGCCATGGCAAACGTGGCATTGTTCTCTGCCTGCGCCGGCTGCAGCGCCGCTCCCCTTGCACAGATCGCAGACGTCTTGCTTCGTTAAAGAAACGTCTTTCTCGACGCCGAACGCAGATTCTTCGAACGTTATCGCGATGTCGTGGCGAAGGTCGCTGCCCGAACGCGCGCGGCTTCTTTTCCGTCCGCCGCCAAAGCCCATATCGAAACCGCCGAACGATTGGCCGCCGAAGAACTCTTCGAAAATGCTGCCGAAGGAACTGAAAATATCGTCCATGCCGCTAAAGCCGCGGAAACCTGCGCCCTCCAAGCCTGCATGGCCGTAGGAATCGTAAAGCTGGCGCTTTTGCGTATCGGAAAGCACTTCGTAGGCTTCGCTCGCCTCTTTGAATTTTTCTTCCGCTTCTTTGTCGCCTTCGTTCCTATCTGGATGGAATTTTAAAGCGGCCTGACGGTACGCCTTTTTTATCTCCGAAGCGTCGGCACTCTTGTTCAATCCCAGAATCTCGTAGTAGTCCCGTTTTGTAGTCATCGCGCCGGTAAAATAGGGATTTTTAACGAAATGTCAACTTATTCTGCTGAACCAAAAATTCTTTTGGGAAAATGCGGCACGCACCTTGACTTATTTATATTTAACTCTATATATGTGTATGTGAAGCGTTGGCGAAGCTTTAAGAATTCAAACTAAAGGAGCGATAAATATGGGAAAAATGATAGGCATAGACTTGGGAACAACGAATTCCGTTGTGGCAATCATGGAAGGCGGCACGCCTAAGATCATCGTCAACGAAGAAGGCGACAGGCTAACACCTTCCGTCGTCGCGTGGACGAAAGACGGCGAAATAATGTGCGGCAAAATTGCCAAACGCCAGGCGATCGTCAATCCGGAGAACACCGTTTTTTCGATCAAGCGCTTCATGGGACGCAAGTTCGACGAGGTCCCCGAAGAGATCAAGATGGTACCGTACAAAGTAGAAAAGGCCCCGAACGGCGACGTCGTGGTCGATCTGCACGGTAAGAAACTTTCTCCACCCGAGATATCCTCACACGTTCTTCTTAAATTAAAGAAAGCGGCGGAAAATTATTTGGGCGAAAAGGTTACCGACGCGGTCATAACCGTCCCCGCATATTTCAACGACAGTCAGCGCCAAGCCACAAAAGACGCGGGTCACATAGCAGGCTTGAACGTTAAGCGTATCGTCAATGAGCCAACTGCTGCGGCGCTTGCTTACGGCTTGGACAAGAAAAAAGATGAAACAATCGCCGTTTTTGATTTCGGCGGCGGCACTTTTGATATTTCAGTATTGGATGTCGGCGAGAACGTGGTCGAGGTCATTTCAACGAACGGCGATACACATCTTGGCGGCGACAATATCGACCAGCGATTGATGGAATATTTCATCGCTGAATTCAAAAAAGAAACCGGCATCGACGTAAGCCACGACAAAATGGTCTTGCAGCGCCTACGTGAAGCGGCAGAAAAAGCAAAGATCGAACTCTCGAACGTGATTGAAACAGAAATTAACCTCCCCTTCTTGACCGCAGATCAAACGGGTCCTAAGCACTTCGTAATGAAGATGACGCGCGGAAAGTTCGAAGGGCTCGTGGAAGATATCCTGAACAGAACGCTCGAACCTTGCAAAAAGGCGCTGGCAGATGCTGGCAAAAAACCGCAGGATATAGATGAAGTGGTATTGGTCGGCGGATCTATCCGCATCCCCAAAGTTCAGGAAATGGTGAAGAACTTCTTCGGCAAGGAACCGCACAAAGGCGTGAACCCGGATGAAGTCGTTGCGGCGGGCGCTGCGGTTCAGGCAGGCGTTTTGGCTGGCGACGTTAAAGACGTTCTGCTGCTGGATGTTACCCCGCTCTCTCTTGGCATCGAAACGCTGGGCGGAGTTATGACGAAACTAATCGAGCGCAACACAACTATTCCAACGCGCAAGAGCCAGGTATTTTCAACCGCTGCCGATAGCCAGACGAGCGTGGAAATTCACGTACTGCAGGGCGAACGCGAAATGGCCGGCGATAATAGAACGCTTGGAAAGTTTATTTTGGACGGAATTCCGCTGGCACCGCGCGGTGTGCCTCAAGTCGAAGTTACATTCGATATCGACGCGAACGGCATCGTTCACGTAACGGCAAAGGACAAGGCGACGAACAAGGAACAGCATATCACTATCACCTCTTCCAGCGGGCTTAATAAGAACGATATCGAGTCGATCGTTAAAGGCGCGAAGGAACACGAATCCGACGACAAGAAACGCCGCGAAGAGATCGAGATCCGCAACCAGGCCGATTCAATGGTTTATAACACGGAAAAAGTTCTAAAAGAAAATCGCGAAAAGATAGAGGTCGGCGATGCAAAGGCAATAGACGATGCAATTGCCGAATGCAAAAAGGCGATCGAATCGAAAGACATCGGCAGCATTAAGAGCGCAATGGAAACGCTCACCAAGGCGAGCCACAAGATGGCGGAAGCCATGTATAAGCAGAGCGCCGGCCCAACTGGCGGCGCAGGTGGTGGAACTGGCGGAGGAGCTGGTGGCGGCGGTGAAGAGAAAAAGGAAGGCGGCGACGGCGAAGAGAAGAAAAAAGATGAAAAGGTAGTCGATGCCGAATTCGAAGAGACGAAGGATTAGAACAAAACCCCCCGAGGCTAAACGCTTCGGGGGTTTTTTATTTATTATGAATTACCGGGGCCTTTTTGCCGTTTCACATTCCCACGAATTTTAAGATAAGTTCGTGCAGAGCTGAAATCGCCTTGCAAAACCGCGTCCCAGAATTGACTTGTAAGTGTTCTAAGCTGTGCTCTTTTCCATGTTGCAAAGTCTTGATCACTGGACGGCAAGATAGTTTCGCCATCATCATCCAAACGCACATAAGGTGCATTCAAAATTTCAGCTTCTCGCGCTATAAAACTTTGCGTCATGCCATCAATGAGAGGTTCGCCGGTCATAAGCGCTGGGTCTAACATGCCTTGCCTTGCCAATTCAACATAATGAGGAGTTGGATCGCGGTCGATCTTTTCTTGAAGCATAACTCTGGCCATTCGCCCAAACAAGGCATTAACTTCATCACAAAATAGCCTGGCCTGATGCGGAGTGATAGTTTCACTTTCTTTTAGCCCCGTAACTACCTGCATTAAATAATCCATTTTATCGGTGCCAACTCCAGATCCAAAAGCAGCGCGTACTTGTGACTTAAAGCCTTCATCATCCAATTTCGCCAGTTCCGAAACAAAAGTTCCTGCATGAAGCATTGTCGCAAACGGCACTGACTTCGTTGGTTCACGAAGGCCAACAGCCTCTACGTCTAACCCTGGAGTAGAAAGTAAATGATCCATTCCCATAAATCGCAGCGCAAAGGAATTTGGTATAACTAAACGGTCGGAAACATCGACAGGTTCATATGGCGGCTTAAGCACACTTTGAGCAGCTGCTAAAAATTGTCGGGCCTTCTCTTGTGTAACCTGTCTAACTCCAAGCGTAGCCATAATTCTCTGGATGCCATCGATCCTTTCATCCGTGGTCAATCCACCCAGCGCATCTAGAAGCGCATCGCGCTCGCTATCTCTCAACAAATGCGGATCAACTGGCGTTGCTGTGATGCCATCAGGAAACAGCTCTCCGAAGGCTGCGACCGACATTCTTTCTATCGCGTCTGCTGGAGCTGTCGGACCTACCAAAGCCCTTAACGAATCTGGAATGTTCAACTCCGCAATAATTTTCGGCGAACCGGTCCCTGATATTGCAATCGATCTAAACGCACTTTTCAGGGCATCGACAAGCGGCCTCGCCATAGCACGACTAATGGGGCCTTGAGATGCCACATCCGCTATGGCATTCAAGAACTCGATCTTCTCTTTTGCGCCTTGGAATTTTCCAAACATTAGAGAGAGAAGCTCTTGCATGACAGAAAAATTTACCAAGTAATTGGCATCGGGAGAAATAAGGCTAAATTGCGCTAGGAATGCTGCTGCGCTGGTATCCACCGTAACGGCAGGATCGACTGGCGTGGCTGTGATGCCATCGGGAAATAGTTCATCGAAGGCTGCGACCAACATTCTTTCTCCCGTATCTGCCGGATCTACCAAAGCCATTAGCGAATCTGGAATGGTCAAGGCGGCACCAAATGTCGGCGAACCGATCGCGGCAAATTTAATTGATCCGAACGCATCTATCAGGGAATCGACAAGCGACCGCGCCATAGCACGAGTAACGGGGCCTTGAGATGCCAGATCCGCTATGCCGTTCATCACCGCGACCTTCGTCTGCACATCTTCAAATTGCCTAAGCGTAAGATCAAGAACACCTTGCATGGCAATATAGTTTGTTACGTAATCTGCATCGGGCGTGTTAAGAATAAATTGTCCGAGGAATTCTCTTGCCGCTTCTTTTACAGAAGCATTATCTACAACTTTTCCGGCACCAGAATCATCCTTACCTTCCGCCCACAATGTGGGAACCGCGGATTTTCTTGGATCGCCGCCGATCTTCATTTGTGTGCCATCATTCCAAGCAAAGGTAAAATCAGACTGTGCGGCAGTCGTCGGCACCGTTCCTGTTCCCGCAGAAATAGACGTACTCCAAGTCGGCGCAACGCCTGCGTTCACCAAGTTACCTAAAATCGGATACGCTCCCATACTAAATGTGTTCACTACAGTCATATGTTCTCCTTAATTTATTTTTCCAGATTTGTTAAACAATGAAGAAGCAAGGCGCGCCCATATACTTCCGGTAGCAGCTTTTTCGGCCTCTCGTTGCATTACGCCTGCGCCCATCAACACACCGTTCCAGCCGTGCATGGCAGCCGGTTCCTTACGCTCACGAAGTGGCGCAGCAGCGTCAGTCCTTTCATTCGCCCTTCTAATCGGTTGGGATGCATATCGGAGTGCTATTTCCAATCCAGGATTTTCATCGCAAACGCGGAAATAAACCGTATGTATCGCGGCAAGAAGAATATCCGCCGTAGCGTCGCTGATTCCACTCTTTTCAACTGCGGCCGATACGCCGTTCAAAACGGCAACTTGCTGTCCACCAATAAGGCCATCCCCAATGGCTTCGTTAAGCTGCCTGACCATGCCTTCAACGGTTTGTTGCGGTTCAGGCAAGCTAACCATATCTTCCACGAAGGCACGTATACGACCGTCCAGGTCTGCACTAGGCGATAGATGGCTGCGCGGGGCATCAAATCCATATATGCCACTTGTCTCCGCAACTAATGCCTGCAATTTTTCTAAAACACGTTTTGCTTCCGCACTGCGCTTATTATTTGAACCGATCACATAATTAAGCAAGCGGCTGGCATGCGACAGATATTTGTGGGGGTAATATTTTCCTAAACGATGGTCGGTGTCGCCCAAATATATCAATTGCGCGGCGGCATAGAGGATCTTTGCCGATTCTAGCGATGAAGCTCTAGACTGATCGTCCGCTTCGGCCATCGCGATCGCCTTATATAGGCAACTGTCAAGTCTGCGATCTGGAGTTGCCATCATATTGACCCGATATGCCTTCACAGCCGGCACCCTTCCAGCCTTTACCAGCCGAGCTAATTCTTCGAACATTGCGCGATAGGTCGGCATTACGATGAAGTTTTTGTTTGAGACAAACGCAAGATCAAATGCCATCGCATGGATTATTTCAACCGTCTTTTCCGGGCCAATCTCTTTTTCAGAAGACATCGCTTCCAGATATGCAGGCAGAAAGCCGGCGCCTTCTTTTCGGATCTTGTCCCTTATTAATTTTGAAGATTCGCCTGCAGACATATTCGAAATTAGCACCGCTTCATTGTGTAACAATGTATGTGTTGTTGCATCAAGCCCAAGCCAGCGAGCTCCGGCCAATGTTTTAGTGGCTAACACCGATATTTCTGTACGCGCCACATTTGCTTCGAAATGCTGATTATGGTCATCCAATGCCTTGTAGAATTCCATGCCTACCGCAGCAGCAAGCCATGTAGGACCGGCACCGACTATTGCACGAGCGATCCTTTTTGAAAGCCCCGGCATACCGGCTACAACTTGCCACGATCCTTCAGGGGCTTGATCGAACGATCGCAATCTTTCCAATAAATAATATCTTAAGAACTGCGATTGATGCAGATTTTCAGAATCAACACCTTCTAGGTGCTTCGCCAGAGATTTCGCACGGCCATCCATAAGTTCCGCCATGCCGAAATTCGCATCATATTTATAAAGTTCTTCCGCCCCAAGCGCCGCCGCTATTGCTATCGGCACATCTTGCAGAAGCGCCTTTGTTTCGCCGTGCAATGCCGCATCGGCACGCAGCTGATCGACGGTGTCATTTAATATCCGCGCATAGCTCGACAAGATATATGCCATATCCTTTGCTATAGGAATAAACCTTTTGACCTTCGTAGAATGAAATGAAGCCCAGCTGTTCAAGCTATAGTTCACTTTCATTTTTGCCCAGCCAACGTACTCGACCAACCTTTGCAACTTATCAAATCTTGCCCGCCAATTATCGGCGTCCCATTTGGCATCGGCTGCGGGTATCGCTTTTAGTTCTCTCAATATAGTCTTAAGTGCATTCAATCCTAGCTCTGGAGAAACGCCCCACCTATAATAAGCGAGCCGGTAGGCAAGATCGAGCAACGCACCGTACGGGTCGCCATGGTTTTGTTCCGGATCGTTCTTCAAGAACTCTATTTCATCTAGCAACCTACCCCGCATGACACTTGGATCGACTTTCGCCATAATAACATTTTCGATGACACGCTTTGCAATAAAGCCAATAGAGTCGTCATCTTTAATAAAGGGACCGGGGAAAACTTCCTGAACGGCGTGTGGAGCGACCGGAGTCACATCCAAACGATAGGCTGCGGCCGCCGTTGCCCCGAGCATTTGTTGCACCGCATCCGGCTTATCTAATCTCATCGCACCCTCTGTTAGGCCAGGGCCGTCGGCAAAAAGCGCTGCGGTTCCTCGCTGGCGCGACGCACTTGTTTCGGCGTCTGCAATAAATGCGAATGGATATTGCTTCGCAAGTTGATACGCTGGAGTAAGATTCTCTACCGTCGCAATGCCAGCAGCGAGTGAACCGGTGAGCAGTGGATTAGCGCCAGCCATGCCGACACCAATCGGCAACGTTAAATTTGCGTTCGCCATATTTTTCTCCTTTTATCCTCGCCCCAATCTCCATAAATAATCTGCAGCCGATCTGTCATCTGGGTTCAGGCCTAACCTGCGATCTGCGACTGCGAATGCGCTTACACGGTTCGTAACTTCACGTAACATTGTTTTCAGTTGAGAGTGAAAAATGAACAGTGAAGTACGCCCTTCCGCTTCCATGGCATCTGCAAGCCATGAAGGGCCTGCACCTGCAAGAACGTAGAGCGCCCTATTTGAAAGCCGATGCATCGGCTCCATTTGCACAAAGCTCGATGTGAGATCATTACAATCAGAATCATATTTTTTGATCTGCTGGCGAATAAAAGTTATCAACCTGTCTTCATCCACCTTAAATTCTGCGGATAGTAGTCCGCCGGAATGCCTTAAACTTTTTGCCAGGACCTGCTTTTCCCCGACATGGTCATATAGTTCAGCGGCGCCAAATGCCGCAGCTACCATAAACAACAGGTCTTCGGTTGTAAGATTATGTTTGAAGAAGCCATTAGAATGAACGGCCAGATCGTACAAGACCACATAACTCGCAAGTATCTCGGCCATATTGAACGCCAGCTTTTTAAAATTTTGGACGCGATCTTTTTCCACGCAGTTAAAATTGCTGCCTTCCTGTAATTTTATCCAGCCAACGTATTCAACAGCCCGCGAGATCGAATCGAAGAACGTATGAAATCTTTCGCCATCCCAGGAAACGGACTTCGCGAGCGGTTCCAGTTCCTCGAACAATATGCTAAGCGCCTTTAGTGTCCGTTCTTTCGACGCAGGCAGGCTCCAATCGTAGATCGACAGGTCGCGAATGACCCCAACGATCAGATCGACCGCGGCCTCGGCGCCACGTTCTCTCTTCATTAATTCAACATTGCCAACGATGGCGTTCTTCATCGCATCGAAATCGTTAATGTGCGAAATATTTACTGCAATGAAATTAGCGACGACCTCGTCGTTCGCTTTGCGCAGCTGCGCAATGATGGCCTGCGTCTCACCCTGCGCACTCGCCAGTGCGGCACTGCTGGGGTCATCACCCTCCTGGT
>CAIPVD010000185.1 GCA_903868375.1 uncultured delta proteobacterium | reverse complement strand
TGCCGGTGCATCAGGGCCGCGCGGCGGAACACGTCTTGAACGCGGTGCTGGTCGATGCGGGGAAAGTGGTGCCGGGCAATTCGCATTTTGACACGACGAAGGCGCATATCGAATTTCGGGGCGGGCGCGCGGTAGATTGCACGATAGAAGAGGGGAGAAATCCAACCGCCGATCATCCTTTCAAAGGAAATGTCGATCTTGAACTTCTTAAACACACGGTGGAAAAATTCGGGCGCGAAAAAATAGCCTACGTTCTGATCACCATCACCTGCAATTCAGGCGGTGGGCAACCGGTTTCGATGGAGAACATCAGGGCGGTAAGCAAATATTGCCGCAAAGAGAACCTACGCCTATTCTTCGATGCCGCCCGCTTTGCCGAGAACGCCTTCTTTATCAAACGGCGCGAACACGGTTACGAAAACAAGCAGATCAAAGAAATAGTTCACGAGATGTTTAGCTATGTCGATGGCTGCACGATGAGCGCGAAGAAAGATGCGATAGTCCCGATAGGTGGATTCCTGGCAATCCGCGATGAGCAACTTTATCAGGACCTAAAGCCAAGTAATATCTTGTTCGAAGGGTTTTACACTTATGGCGGCATGAGCGGAATGGATATGGAAAATATGGCGCAGGGGCTAACCGAAGTTGTGGATGAAGCGTACCTTGCATATCGCACGGGCCAGGTCAGCTATCTCGGAGAAAAGCTAGATAAAGCCGGTGTGTCTGTGGTGAAGCCTTTCGGAGGGCATGCGGTATTTGTAGATGGGCGCCGATTCTATCCGAACGTTCCCGAAGACCAGTTCCCAGCGCAGATGCTTTGCGTCGAATTCTACAAGTTCGGCGGTGTGCGTGCGGTGGAAGTCGGCGCATGCCTAGCTGGACGCGATCCAGATTCAGGAGAGAACATTCGGCCGGCTATGGACCTTTGCCGCCTGGCTATTCCACGCCGTGTTTACACGCAGGAACATTTGGATTACGTCGCCGACGTAATAATCAGGGCTCACAAAGAAACCAGTTCCCGCACAAAAGGCTTAGCATTCGAAAAAGAATCAAAAGGCATCCGCCACTTCGATTCTACGTTTAGGTATTTATAGGATCGTTCATCTGCACTGAAACATTAGTTCAGCTCCCCACGTTTGGTTGCTATGCACTCCGTAGCAATTAGGCTCTTCTCTGCTTTCACTGCATTCACATTCGCCGTGACCGCATCCACAACCGCCACCAACCCTCCTGGTTCCATTGCATTCCGTTGTCCAGCCATCGGACGTTTCGGTGAATTGATGATCGACCTCACGAAATTTAAGTCCAACTGTACGACAAAATTCTCGTGCGCTCTCGCGTGCTGCAGCCAATGCGTTTTCAGGCGATGTGTTTGAATTTTCGGCTAACGAATAGTTCTTTCCTCTGCCGACAACGCATTTATAACGCAGATTTACGTCCCATCTTCTGCCGCTGTTATCTATGATCTTATCTACTTTACTATCCACTACTTTGAAACCATCGGGGCTGCACGATTCCTTGGCTGAATTGTGTGCCTCTCTGATTGCTTGAGCCTCCGATCTTTCGGAGCTTCCCGAAGCTGTTTGTTCGTCAACATTTGTGGGGTCTCTTAAATCGTTGGGCTTGCCTTTTTTCCAGTCATCGACGATCGAAGTCTGTGGAGCAGCACAATTCGTCTGGCACAATGGATTCAATCCGCCGACACAAAAAATAAAACCCAACACATCTCCTAACGTACTCATATCTTCCTCCTTTTTGTGGATTGCTTTTGCAAATGACGTGCCACAGTGCCCCACAAAAGTGCTAGCAGCGTATGCGAGCGATTCGCATGTTCTTTTTTGCTTGATCCGCGCGATGCGAAGAATTTAAATTTCGGGAGTTGAAACACGCTTTAGTTCGATATTTCGTAAATTGGAACCGATGGTGGACCAGTCGGTAATATTTAAACTTGACATTGTTTCGCCCCACAGCAAACTTAGGAAATCATAAAAATGCAGTTTCTGCATAATTCATTTGCGGGCGGTGCCTGTTTTTTATATAATTCCCATAATTTAAAAGGTTCCCCAACCTTAAAACCAAGGAGACCAACCTATGTTACAGCCCATTAGTCCCGTCGCGTCGTATCTTCCGTCAAGCATTCCGAATATCCCGGCAACAACAAATGTGACAACGCCGCCCACATTCCAAGCGCCCGTCGCGCAGGTGTCGGACACTTATTTGGGGGATTTATATCAGGATGCTCCATACAAGCCGTTCGACTACGGCCGCCCGAACGGCATCGTATCGTCATTTGCTGCCTTCATGGCGCGGCCTTTTAGCAAGGTGATGAATGTTCCGTTCGAATACGTCGATGAACGCGGGGCCATGCAGACGATGGAGCAAGAGGCCGAAGTATGGCCGTCAGCCGCTGCATGGGTGCGCGACAGAACTTTTGCATCGGTAGGCGACACGCCTTTAATAGATGGCGACCTTGCAACGATCCAAAAAATTATTCCGTCCGTCGTTCGTTTTTCGGTCGAGAGCAATAAAGAAGAGGCGTGGTACGGTTCCGGAGTAATAGTAGAGCCGTCCGATATTATCCCGGGCTATCAGCCAAGGTATGGCGAATATTTTGTGCTAACTAACAACCACGTGGCGGAAGATGCGAAGTATATGTCGGTGATGCTGCCGAACGGCCTTGAGATTCGCGCCGAAGCCGTCGAAACAAAATACAGGACGAAGATGCTCGATAAGGGGATGGACATTGCTTTGACCCGCATCGTGGTTCCGTATCCGCTGCCGACCGCAAAAATTGGCGACCCAAAAACACTGGTACCCGGACAAGTGATCTATACCGCGGGTTATCCGCGGGCGCTGCCGCATATTTCGATAACGAAAGGCGTGATAAGTAATCCAAGACAGGAGACCGGAGCCTTGAGCGAAGACATTCAAAGCGATGCGCCGATCAATCCGGGAAATTCCGGAGGGCCGTCGTTCGGCCAGAACGGGGAGATCATCGGCCTAAATACTTACACTTTTCGCGGCGGCGATAACCTGACATTTACGAAGCCGATAGATGGGCAGATAGCAGCGCTCCGAAAACTTTGGGAGAATGGCTACATAATAAGGGGCTCGCTTGGCTTCCAGGTGAAGGATTTTTCGCTGAACGAAAGAGAAAAGGCCGGTTTCCCTGAAGGCATGACGGGCGCAGTCGTCTCCGATGTTCCAAAAGGTTCGCTCGCCGAAAAGGCGGGACTGAAAAAAGGCGACGTCATTACGTGGATGGAGGTGCGATCGAACGGAGCTTCCGTTAAATCTTTGTTCGTCGATATTAAGGACGGATTCGAAGCCCAAGGCGTGATCAAACGTTGGGCTGCAGATATCGCTCCGGGGACGAAGGTAAATCTCCTTGTCTGGCGGAAAGAGAGTGGAGCCTACACAACTTACGACCTTGAAGTTCCGGTAGGATTCATGACCGACGCGGATTAGACAAGCGCGCAAAAATTTGTTCTGGCGTTTTGGTAATCTGGCGGTATATATCCGGCCCATGCAGATAAAACAAGATTCGATCACACTTAAAACTTGCGAGCCGCTTTGTTTCGTAGAAATAACCGACAAGGTCAAAGATGCCATAAAAAAGTCGAAGATGAAGGATGGACTTATCGTTCTTACTTCACAGCATACGACGAGCGCAATATGCATCAACGAAAAGTGCGACCGGCTTCAGGAGGATATGAAAGAACTCCTTACGAAGATCGCGCCGCCAAATGCCGGATACAAACACAATCATTCAACCGTAGATGGAAGATCGAACGCCCACAGCCATTTAATGTCGATGCTGCTTAAAACGACCGAGACTGTAGCGGTTGTGGAATCGAAACTGCAAATGGGCGCTTGGCAGACGATATTTTTCATCGAGCTCGACGGCCCGCGCGGGGAAAGAAAGATAAGCCTTATGCTTATAGGAGAATTTGCATAAATGAGCGGCTTTTGGGCAGATAAGGGCATCGATCTTGCCGATTACATCGTTGAAACGTATTTCTTTGAATCAACGATCGATCCTAAGCAAGCGGCGGAGCATCTTTGCCAGGAGCAAAGCACTGCGCAGTGGAAGC
>CAIPVD010000184.1 GCA_903868375.1 uncultured delta proteobacterium | reverse complement strand
TCGCTGATGGCATCCACCACGATCCACGGCGTCCTGATGGACGTCTTCGGGATCGGCATTCTCATCATCGGCAAAAGCGGTGTCGGTAAGAGCGAACTGGCTTTGGACCTTGTGCTTCGCGGCCACAGGCTGGTCGCCGACGATATCGTGAACATAAAGAAAAAACCGCCATCTACCCTCCATGGCTCCGGCTCGGAAATAATCAAGTACCACTTGGAAGTGCGCGGGCTAGGGATTATAAACATACGCGACCTTTTCGGTATCTCCGCCGTTCGTGATAAGAAGGTGATCGAGCTTGCGGTCGAGCTGCACGAATGGGACCCCGGCGCCGAATACGACAGACTTGGCGTCGATGAAAAAAAATATACGATCCTGGACGTTCGCCTTCCGTTCATACAGATACCCGTCCGGCCTGGCCGGAACCTGGCCGCGATCATAGAAGTCGCATCCAGAAACCATCTTTTAAAACTTGGCGGGCATCATTCGGCACGCGAATTTCAGGATAAATTGAACCGCGAAATAGTCACAACGGAAAGAAAACGGAAAAAAGAGATCTGGGAAATGATCGAATAAGGAGTGAACCAATATATGGTAGGGATCGTAATAGTTTCACATGACCGCATTGGCGAGGAGATGGTCGCTGTAACGAAAAAAATCCTCCCCGATGCCGAAGGGATAATCGCCGTTGCGATAAATTCCAACGCTTCTGTAGATACTAACCGGCAGAAGATCGCCGCAGCCGTAGCAGAGGTGGATAAGAATAATGGCGTCTTATTATTGTCCGATATGTTCGGCGGAACGCCTTCTAACCTTTGCCTCTCCTTCTTAGGCAAGCCGAAGCTGGAAGTGATAAGCGGAATTAACCTTCCCATGCTCATTAAGCTAGCGGGCGACCGGCGCAACCGCACATTTGAAGAGCTCGTCGAGTTCATCAGGGATTACGGCAGAAAGAACATCGTAATAGCTAGCAAGGTACTGGAGGGGAATATCTCTTAATGCCCATGACAAGTAAAATTTTTACAATATCTAACGAGCTGGGGCTTCACGCAAGGGCTGCGGCGTCTTTCGTAAAGATCGCGAATAGGTTCCGTTCGAACATAAGCGTAAAGAAAGATTCGGTCGCAGTAAATGGAAAGAGCATCATGGGAGTTTTGATGCTTGCCGCCGCAAAAGGAACGGAGATCACGGTGGAGGCCGACGGCGAAGACGAAATAGAATCGTTAGAAGAGCTTGGCAGACTTATAGAAGGAAAGTTTGGAGAGGAATAAGTGCCAAATCTGGCTTTGCCAGTTTGGCGCGCGGAGGTTTGGGGGTTATTGAGAGGCACTGCCAAAATATAATCAACGCGAATAGCATCCAGCAGTGCCGAACAGAACCCCCAATTTAAACAACAGGTAAGTTCGGCGAAGAATGACAAAAAACAACGTCCACATAAAGCACGAAGGCGCTTCAAAGGGAATAGCAATCGGCAAGGCGCACGTCTTAACCGCAATCGGCGCCGGTTTTCCCAAATACTGGATCACCGATAGGGAGATCACGTCGGAGATCATGCGCCTTAAAAGCGCGATCCAGAAATCCAAGCAGCAACTGGCAAAGGTAAAAGAAAAGCTCTGCCGGTTCGAAGGCAAAGAACAGATTCAGATAATCGATACGCATTCGATGCTGATCCAGGACGAGATGCTCGTTACTCACGCGATCCAGAACATCACGAGTCGAAAGATCAACGCCGAATGGGCGTTAGAAAAAGTGATATCGCGCCTTAAAATGGCCTTTATCGACATGCACGACCAATATTTTCAGCAGCGCAAGCACGACCTCGATTATATCTATCAGCGAATCATGAAAAACCTGGTCGGCTCGCCGGAACTTTCACTGCACGAGATCAAAGAAAACAACTTGATCCTTGTCGCCAACGATTTTTCTCCGGCCGACATCGTAAGCCTACCTCGCGAACGGGTAAAGGGTTTCATCACTGCCGTTGGCGGTAACGCTTCACACTCGGCGATAATCGCAAGGTCGCTGGAGATCCCCGCCATGGTCGGCGTCGAAGGAATTCTCAAGCAGGTGCAGGAGAACGATCTTGTCGTTATCGACGCGCTTCGGGGACTTATCATCATAAAGCCATCGAAGGAAGAGCTTGAAAGATACAAGAAGCAGCAGACGGCGTTTGAAAAGGCGAACAAAGAGCTATTGAAAGATGCACGACTGCCGGCCGTAACTAAAGACGGCAAACGGATGGAGCTAGTCGCTAACATCGAACTTGCCGAAGAAGTAATTCCGGCCATTCAGCACGGCGCCGAAGGTGTCGGACTTTTCCGCACCGAATATCTTTACGCCAACAGGATGGATTACCCGTCCGAAGAAGAGCAGTTCGAATGCTACAAAGCAGCGTTAGAACAGATGGAAGGCCGTCCGGTAACTATCAGAACTCTGGACTTGGGCGGCGATAAATTATTTGCGGGCGGAGAATATGCGGACCACGTGAATCCGGCGCTGGGGCTACGCGCGGTAAGATTCTGCCTCGTGGAAAAAGATATCTTTAGAACACAGCTTCGCGCCATGCTTCGAGCGAGCATTTACGGGAATTTGCGCATGCTGCTCCCGATGATTTCCGGGCTGGACGAACTTTTACAGGTAAAATCCGTAATCGAAGGGGTAAGAAACGACCTGAAGAAGGAAAAAGTAAAAGTTTCGGAAAAGATCGAACTTGGCATTATGATAGAAATCCCCTCCGCCGTCATTGTAGCGGATGCTCTTGCAAAAGAGGTTGATTTCTTTTCGATCGGAACGAACGACCTTATCCAATACGCGCTAGCTGTAGATAGGACGAACGAACACGTTTCATACCTTTTCAATCCGCTCAATCCGGCGATCATTTCGCTGATAAAACAAACTGCCGAGGCGGCAAAGAAGGCCGGAATAGACGTGACCATCTGCGGCGAAGTCGCAGGCGACCCTCTCTACCTTTTGCTCTTTTTGGGACTAGGCATCGATGCCCTTTCAATGAACCCAGTTTCTATCCCAAGGGTCAAAAAGATGCTTCGTGAAGTAACCCTAAAAGAAGCAAAGGAACTGGTTTCCAAAGTAAATTCATTCGATTCCATCGCCAAGATCGAAGGTCTAATAAAAAATGAGACCGCAAAGTATTTAAAAATTTTTGAACACCCAAAATCGGCAAAACCTTAATTCAATTGACTTTTATGGCGAAACGTATCTATAAGCCGGCCAGCAAGGCGAGAAAGGCCAGCAAAGCCAGCAAGGAAAAACTTTTAATAAAAGGAGCAAAAAATATGAAATCAACACAGAACTATCCGTTCACATCCGAATCGATCACGGAAGGCCATCCGGATAAAGTTTCGGACCAAGTATCCGATGCGATCTTAGATGCGATACTTGCACAAGACCCAAAGGGCCGCGTTGCATGCGAAACGCTCTGCACGACTGGGCTCATAATGTTAGCAGGCGAGATCACAACAACCGCTAATATCGACTATCAGGAGATCGCCAGAAAGACCGTTCGCGATATCGGCTATACACATACGGGCATCGGCTTCGACGCCGACAGCTGCTCTGTACTTACGGCCATACATAGACAGTCACCGGACATCGCCCAAGGCGTTAACACCGGCGAAGGGCTCTTCAAAGAACAGGGCGCAGGCGATCAGGGCATCATGTTCGGTTATGCATGCCGCGACACCGAAGAGCTAATGCCAATGCCTATTACTCTTGCTCATCATCTGACCATGAAGCTCGCAGAGCTTCGCAAGAACAACTCGATCGCGTTCCTTCGTCCCGATGGAAAGTCACAGGTAACGGTTCGTTACGAAAACGGCGTTCCGGTACACGCAGAGACGGTAATCGTTTCTACACAACATTCACCCGACGTCGAATACGCAGAGCTTCGCGAAACGATCATTAATCAGATCATCAAAAAAGTCATTCCGGCGAACCTTCTCGATAAGAACACACAATATTTCGTGAATCCAACAGGGAGATTCGTAGTCGGCGGACCGCACGGCGATACAGGACTAACAGGCAGAAAGATCATAGCCGATACTTATGGCGGAATGGGAAGCCATGGCGGCGGCGCATTTTCGGGTAAGGACCCTTCAAAGGTCGACAGAAGCGCTTCATATGCAGCTCGCTACATCGCAAAGAACGTCGTGGCATCTGGCGCCGCAGATCGTTGCGAGATCCAGCTTGCTTACGCGATCGGATATCCGGAACCTGTTTCAGTGTTAGTCAACTGCCACGGAACGGCAAAGTTAGATCCGTTCAAGATCGCAACCGCAGTTAGAGAGATCTTCCCAATGAAGCCGGCAGATATCATCAACCAGCTGAAATTGCTGCGCCCTATCTACAAAAAGACGGCGGCATACGGCCACTTCGGCAGGAACGATCCGGACTTCACGTGGGAAAGAACGGACAAGGCGGCAGCGTTAAAGAACTTACTCAACATATAAGGGACAAAAAATGAACTTCGATATCAAAGACAAGAACTTGGCGGCAAAAGGAAAACTTCGCATTGAATGGGCGGACCAGGACATGCCGGTACTTACGCAGATCAGAAAGCGTTTTGAAACCGAAAAACCGCTAAAGGGCCAGCGTATCGCCGCGTGTTTGCACGTAACGACAGAAACCGCGATGCTCATGGAAACGCTTAAGAGCGGCGGCGCCGAGGTAGTTCTTTGTGCATCGAATCCACTTTCTACGCAGGACGATGTGGCAGCCTCACTTGTCGTAAATAGCGGCATCGCAGTTCACGCGATCAAGGGCGAAGATAACAACACCTACTACAAGCACATCAACTCCACATTGGACTTAAAGCCAACGATCACGATGGACGACGGAGCCGACCTAGTATCCACGATACTTAAAGATCGCAAGGACCTAATAAACAACCTCATCGGCGGCACCGAAGAAACAACGACCGGCGTCATTCGCCTGCGCAGTATGGCGAGTGATGGAGTGATAAAGTTCCCGATCATCGCAGTTAACGATGCAGAGACGAAGCATTTATTCGATAACCGGTACGGAACAGGCCAGAGCACGCTAGACGGAATAATAAGAGCGACCAACAGATTGCTTGCAGGTTCTACCTTCGTAGTTGCAGGATATGGATGGTGCGGCAGAGGACTCGCTTCTCGCGCAAGAGGTTTGGGTTCGCATGTCATAGTTACCGAGATCGATCCGATAAAGGCTATCGAAGCGGTCATGGACGGATATCAAGTAATGCCGATGAAGGAAGCGGCCAAGGTAGGCGATGTATTCTGTACGGTCACTGGCAACAAGAACGTCGTCGATAAAGAACACTTTGAATTAATGAAAGATGGCGCTATCGTTTCCAACTCGGGCCATTTCAACTGCGAAATAGCCATCGAAAAACTTGCAGCCCTTTCCAAATCAAGAAGGGCCATACGTGATTTCATTGAAGAGTTCACATTGAGCGATGGGCGTAAGATCAATATCTTGGGTGAAGGCAGGCTTATCAATCTTGCCGCGGCGGAAGGACATCCTTCATGCGTCATGGATATGAGCTTCGCAAACCAATCGCTCTCCGCAGAATATCTGGCAAAGCATCATAAAGAGCTTAAGAACCAGGTTTATTCAGTACCAGGCGATATCGATAGAAACATCGCCGCGCTAAAGCTCAAAGCGATGGAAGTCAACATCGACAAGCTAACACCTGAACAGGAAAAGTACCTTGCCAGCTGGCAAGAAGGAACATAATATAAGGTTCGTCGCTGACATCACGTTAAATTATGTCGAACTTAAAACGCGTACTCATTCTCGAAGAAAACACCGAACATCTCGAGCTTCTGACTGCGATACT
>CAIPVD010000183.1 GCA_903868375.1 uncultured delta proteobacterium | reverse complement strand
TGGCCGGCGCTTCTGGCGGAGCGAAGGTGATGGGCGCGCCGATTGTCGGTGCCACACCTGCATTGGTAAGCGCCGGAAGTATCGGCGTCATTCCCGTTAATCCAAATTGTGTTCCAACTGTTGCCATAATTAGTTCAATAATGCATCTAGCGGTATTTTAACGATTACTTCTGTGCCAACGCCGACTTTGGATTCTATTTCTAACGTTCCGCCAAACTTTTGCACCATCCTGTAAACGTTTCCAAGCCCTATCCCGTGCGTTTCCATTCCTTCGGCAAGCGCCTGTTCATCCGGGCCCACGTTTTCTATTATTCCCAGTGATCGAACCGTTGCTAGCCTTTCGGGGATCATTCCGCGGCCATTATCTTTCATCCTGAAAATCAGCATTCCGTCGATCAGTCTGGACCTAAGCCGGGCACGTCGTTCGGATTCGTTAAGAGATAGATTGGCGTATTTCGCGGAATTCGACACGAGATTGTCTAGTATCTTGCGCAGTATTCTGGCATTTCTTTTTGGCAACGCGCGTCCAGCGATATCTCTGGGGATATTCATTGTAACAAGAAGATCTACACCGTTTTGTTCCCGCGTTCTTTCTTTATGTAAGTTGAACTTGCCGAGAATGCTGCCTATGTCCAGCGAGAAGAGAAATTCATCCATTCTTACTGGCTTGCCTTCGGGGATTTTTTCCAGTCGGTTTTTTTTATTGACTTCTATTAAAGATCCAAAAAAAGGCCTTGCATCGTGCATGGCAATATCGACCATGCTGTTTTGAGCGGGGGTGTGAAAAAGCCATTGTAGAGCAGCCGTTAATTTAAATATTTGGGCCGCTCTTTCAACGATCTGTCTTGTGACTTGGTCGTATTCTTCTAACGTAACGATTTTGCCATTCATTGCATTTAATGTATCGGCTGAAGCACGGAGCATCTCTTCAAATTCATCTTCCATGCGATCTGTCATAGCTATGGCCCCCGCATCGGTTATTCCATCGGGGATGAGCGCGAGAATCTCCGGATCGAACGGTTTTTTATCTGTCAGATGCAGGCTTCCGTCTGGAGCTTTTACGAGCCAAACCTTGTTGTAGCAACTAAGAGATTGGTTTATGCTGCCAATGCTTAACGAAGGGGCGGCCAATTCTTTGGACAGGTCTCCGTTTACATGGCGGCCAAAATCATACAGCGCGCGCATATGTTTTTTTATCTCTTCACCTGGAATGCCAAGCGCTAAAAGCCTTTTAATAGTTCCGCTTAAAAGATAATCTTCAGGAGTTTTATCGGAAGGCTTGGCCTCCATTTCACGGCTTAATCTCTTTAACGGAATAACAAGTTCAGCCTCTGTCCATTCTCCCTCTATCGATTTGATGTTAAATGCGCCGCCAAGTTTATCGACCGAATCGATCACGCTGCCGGAACCAAGCCCTGTACCTTCAATTCCCTCTGACACAACCTTTGGATCTCTTTCTCCGCTGCCATATTTGGCCAGCACCTCTTCGCTCATCCCTCGCCCGTTATCGCGAACGCTGACATAAAGTTTGTCGCCTATTCTTTCGACCGTGATCTCGACCACTCTCTTGCCAGCCGGCACCTGCGGGTTGAAATATTTTACGGCGTTGTTGACAAGGTTCATCATTATATCTTTGATTTGGCCCTGAACTTCTTTATCCAGCTCCAAGGTTGCAAGCCCATCATCTATAAAAAGCTTGATTTCGATGCCGCTGCTATAAGCTAAAGTTTGTAAGTTGAATTTTTGCGCTTCCCTTACGATACCGCCAAGTCGAGACGGAGGGACCAATACGAGAGGGTCATATGACAGTGACGTTTGTCGCTGGACCACAAAATACAACCAATTACCCAGAATACCCTGAAGGCCTAAATAATGCGCGCTATAATTATGATGAAATCTCTTTCGCTCGACGTTGTCCCGAGTTGGCCAGCGTTCCGTAATAGTGATAACGTCAAGTTCGCGATTTCTGCGCCCGATCTCGCTCACCGCGGCGGTCAATTTATCATCCAGAGGTTTTATGATGGTATCAAATAGCTCCTGCGTAAGGGGTTTCCCTTTCAACTTTTCATAGGCCGCTAGTCTCAAGCCATCTACCTCTTGATCGATCTCGGCTATGCGCTGCTTAAATTCAACGAGCGCCGCAGGTTCTACGTGCGCTGTAACTGTACCGCTGGTGTCACCTGCGCCACCGGCGAAAAGCTTGTTCGCACGCAAGGTTGGCGGTAGGGTGGGGAGCTGTTCGACCATGCCACCTTCGTAATAATATGTGACGGGCGCTTCCGGCGATGCGAAAGTGATCGGTGTTCCAAACGCTGGCGCCACACCTGCATTGGTAAGCGCCGGAAGTATCGGCGTCATTCCCATTAAACCAAATTGTGTTCCAACTGTTGCCATAATTATTATTTCACCAACGCTTTGCCGAGGCAAAGTTGATAGGTCGCTGTCCTTTCATTCGAAGAAATTGGTTTAAGCCCAAAGCCAAGCATATCAAGGCACGTTCGCAGGACAATATCGTTGTCCGGGTTGGGAGGCCATTCAATTCGTAGTCTCGCGTTGTTTACGTGCATAGAACGGCGCACCTTGAAGACGATATCGTTTCCCTTCCATTCTACGCTGGAGCTTCTAAAAAATTCGAGTTCTTCTAGTATGGAAGATGCTAAATTTGCCCTCGTACAAGAAACCCTGTATTCTTCTCCATCAAGGATTGTGCCGGCCCCCGTTCTTAAATTTCGGAGCTGCTCAATCCAAGGTCCCAATTCATCGCTTATTATCCCGGATTCGCCCGCTAAACTGGCAACTTCGTGGACGATGGAAGATAGATCTTTTATAACTTTGCCGATCGATGTCTGTACGGCAGACCATATCTTGTAATATTGCCCATCCTCTACCCGTTCTTCAAGTAGGCGGTCGAGCTTTGAAGCGCGCGTCTTTAGAAGTTTCATTTCATGCGATGCCTCTAAAATAAGAGCTTCTTTTAGAGGCGAACTTTCAAGTTTATCCATTATCGAATTACAGGCGGACTGGACATCGTCGAACATTTGTCCGCAAACCTTCAACGCCTTTTCAGGGGTTGCGCTTGCGAGGCTCGCCAAGAACGCATCGAATTCCGCATCGGTGCCGGTGAGGGGGATTAATGATAGTTCGGGAGTTAAAACCGTCTTGCCAAAATTTATTATTACTTTGTACATGCCGTTGCCTAAATTCTCGACTTTTATGCTCCAGCCTAGAATGCGGCAGTATAGTGCAAGTATTGGATCGTGAGAGGCGGCCTCTAACCGAGAATTAACGGCGATCCCAAATTCTGCACCGTTGATCTTGGCGGTGGCTGGGACCGAAAAAGTAAGATTATCACCTTCCCATTTTTTTTCAGCGTTATTAAAACCGATAGGACCTAGAATAGCCGGAGCCAATGCCTTTCTAGAACAGGGCAACTCAAATCCCATGCCATCTAATATGTAACTTTTTGCGTTTTCGGAAGACCTTTTAATGTGCTCGCGCCACAGGTTAATGTTATCAATGTCTTCATCGTCAT
>CAIPVD010000182.1 GCA_903868375.1 uncultured delta proteobacterium | reverse complement strand
TTGCGATCATCTTCATCGCGCGCGTCAGCTTCTGCGTGCTCTTGGTCGAAGATATCCTTTTTCTTATGGTCTTAAGCGTAGCCATTTAATATTTAGAACAGCTTCTTCAATTCGTCTAACGCGGCGTTTATCTTCTTTTTAAGGTCGTCATCTAACACTTTTTTCTTCTCTATCTCCTGCAGTACTTCCGGGTGCCTGGTTATGAAGAACGATTCAAGCTTTGCAAGATATGGAATGATCTTTTCAATCGGATATTCGTCAACGTAACCGGTCGTTGCAGAATAGATCTGCAGCACCTGCATTGCGATGCCCATTGGTTTATAGATCCCCTGCTTTAGAACCTCCACTAAGCGTTCTCCCCTGTGGAGCTGTTTCTTTGTCGCCGGGTCTAAGTCGCTTCCGAATTGCGCGAACGCTGCGAGTTCTCTATATTGCGCCAGTTCTATGCGCAGGGTTCCAGCTATCTGTTTCATTGCTTTTATCTGTGCGTTTCCACCTACGCGCGAAACAGAGAGGCCCACGTTTATGGCCGGCCTTTGCCCTGCATAGAAAAGATCCGATTCAAGATATATCTGGCCGTCGGTTATCGAGATAACGTTCGTCGGTATATATGACGTTATGTCCCCCGCCTGCGTTTCGATTATGGGTAGCGCGGTAAGAGATCCGCCTCCATGTTTATCGTTAAGTTTTGCGGCGCGTTCGAGCAAGCGCGAGTGTAAATAAAAGACATCTCCTGGATATGCTTCGCGCCCGGGAGGCCTGCGAAGAAGGAGCGACATCTGCCTATATGCCACGGCATGTTTCGACAGGTCATCGTATATAATGAGTGCGTGCTTACCGGAATCCCTGAAATATTCACCCATCGTGACGCTGCTGTAAGGCGCCAGATATTGCAGTGGTGCGGGTTCGCTGGCACTTGCAGATACGACGGTTGTATATTCCATCGCTCCGCAGCTCTTTAGTTTATCTACAACGCGAGCCACGGTAGATAATTTTTGTCCGATCGCAACGTAGATACAAAACACATCCTGGCCCTTTTGGTTTATTATCGTATCGACGGCTATCGCTGTCTTTCCTGTTTGACGGTCGCCTATTATTAATTCGCGCTGGCCGCGGCCGATGGGCGTCATGGTATCTATCGCCTTAATTCCGGTTTGGAGC
Source organism: uncultured delta proteobacterium (assembly GCA_903868375.1). Classification (GTDB taxonomy): domain Bacteria; phylum UBA10199; class UBA10199; family 1-14-0-20-49-13; genus CAIPVD01. Next base: position 4,383 of record CAIPVD010000182.1, on the reverse strand, counting down.
GGTTCTTTCACCGGTTGGCGGTTCACGATGCCGGGCGCCTTGATCTCCACCTTTCTTGTTTCCTTCATCTTCACTGGCCCTAGCCCATCGATGGGCCGGCCTAAGGCGTCCAAGACCCTTCCAATAACGGCCTCTCCTACCGGAACTTCTGCGATACGGCCTGTTCGTTTTACCGTGTCGCCTTCGCGAAGTTCCGTGTCTTCACCCATAATAGCGATACCGACCGAATCTTCTTCGAGGTTCAAGATGATCCCCATGATCCCGTGGGGAAATTCGACAAGCTCGTTCATCATCGCGCCTTCGAGGCCGTAAATGCGCGCGATGCCGTCGCCAACAGATAATATCTGCCCAACCTCTTCCTCTACGACCTCTCTGCCGAAATCTTTTATCTGCTGCGCTATTATCCTTGATATCTCATCTGCCCTTATTGACATATCCGCTCCTTAAGTTCATCGAGTTGCCTTTTAATGCTTGCATCCCATATCGTATCTTTTATTCTTATCTTAAGCCCGCCAATTAAGAGCGGGTCTTCTTTTGCCGTTAGCTCTATTTTTAGATTAAGTTTCTTTGAGAAGCCGTCCTCTATCTTTTTCTTTACAGATTCTGCGGCATCTTTTTTAGCAGAAAATAATTCGCCCCTTTGTGTTCCATTAGCAGCATCGACCATTAGATCGAACGATCTGAATATTTCCTTTATCAATTTTATTCTTTTTTTTCTAACGAGCAATTCTATAAAGTTTATAACTAGAGGTTCAAGTTTCATTGCGATACCTAGCTCTCGGACAAGCGCTTGGCGTTTCGTTTGCGAAGCCCGGTCGTCGCCTAGCCACGTACGAAGCTGCTTATTATCATCTAATAATTTGATAAATGATTCGAGGTCGGAACGTGACCTGTCCAAAAGCGTGCCAGATTGCGCAAGTCTTAAGAGCGCATGTGAATATCTAGAGGCTATAATCTTCTCTTTCATATATTAGCCTCGATCGCTTCGGCAGACCTTTCCACTTCAATGAGCCCCAGGTTACCGGAGATGTCTTTCATTATCTCCGCCTTTGCCAGTTCCAGAGCTTCCGTGCCTATGAAGGCCTTTAATTTTTGTACGGCAACACCCTTCTCGTAATTAGCGGTTAGCATTGCGTTCTCTTCGATTTGGGTGGCATACCGCTTTGACTGCTCGACGATCCTTAATCTTTCAAGTTCCCCTTCTGTCTTGATTTCGTCGGTTATTGCCTTAATTTCTGAAGGAAGTCCTTTTAAACGTTCGGCAAGGCTTAATTCTTCTGCCTTTATGTTCTCATACGAGTTTTTCGCCGTCGTTATTGTGTCACTATGTGACTTTTGGCGATCCAGCCAAAATGCAGCGATAGGTTTGCGCAAAAAATAGGCCAACAGGCCGACAAAAATTACAAAATTTATGAGTTTGAAGATTAATGCCATTCTAATTTTTGAATTTGTTAATTATCTCTTCCGAAAGTTTTGGGATCTTCCCCTTTAGTTCGTTAATGGCAACATCCGTAGATCTAGCTATCTCTGCCCTTGCCGAATCTATTGCCTTGGAGGCTTCTCGCCTGGCAACTTCTTTGATCTGCGATTCTTCCTTTATCCCCATTTGGCGTATTGCCTCTTTCTCTTTAGAAGCCTCGTCCTTTGTCTTTTGTATTTGGGCGGCATACTCCTGTGTTTTAATCTTAATTCTTTCTTCGGCTGCCCTAACCTCGTTCAAAAGCTCGACCGTCCTACTTTTCCTGGCGATAAGGATCTTTTTTATCGGCCTGAAAAGTAGGTATGATAACCCGAAGAGCACGCTCATGAATAGAACGAGCTGAATAAAAAAAGATCTGTCCGGAATTAGATGGATCTCTGTCGACATATTTACATAACGAACACGTTATCGTCCGAATCCTTCGTTTCAATGTTGGTGCCGGTGTTGTCGTGCGCACGAGAATTCGCTGTCGCATCCGGCCTGTCCATTTGGCACTTTCCCTGGAAGATAACGCCGTCTTCTATGGAGAGTATTTTTGTTTTAACATCTGCGATCACATTTGCCGGGACATGCATTTCAACGCGTGATTTTGAGTCTATTGTGCCTTGAATGCTTCCATAGACGATGAGCGTATCGACAAAGATGCCGCCTTCAACGTGGGCATCGTTGCCAACGATCAATGTGCCGTCGGAATATACTTCTCCCTGAAAGTTGCCATTGATCTGGACTGTGCCGTCGAAGGTTAATTTTCCTTCGAAACTACACCCTTTGTCGAGCAGCCCGTTTACCTGATCCGATTTCGCTGGCTTATCTGTTTGACCTTTAAACATAACTCCCTCCTATTTTTACTATTTTACAATTAAATTATAAATTCGATCGAGGTCTTGTGGCGTGTAATACTCAATCACGATACGGCCACCCTTCTTTTCTCTGTCCGGCTCGAGCCTAATTTTAGTAGCAAGCTGCTTTGTTATTTCGTCTGATATATATTTCATCTGTGGCGTTAGTTGAACAGAAGATTTTTTAATTGTGCGTGTGGTGGCTGGCCTTAAATCCTGTATCATCTTTTCAACATCGCGCACAGTCAAATTGGCCTGCAAAATTTTTTCACGCATTTTAAGTTGTTCTTGAAGGCTTGTAAGAGACAAAAGGGCCCTGGCATGGCCGGCCGTCATCTTTTCAGAGATAACATCTTCTTGAACCACCTTCGGAAGATTCAATAAACGAAGGCTATTTGTGACGGCCACGCGAGATTTACCTAGGCTCGTTGCCGCTTCATCCTGTGTGTAGCCAAATTGATCTATTAATTCATGAATCGCCGAGGCCTCTTCGATCGGATTTAGATCTTCTCGCTGAATGTTCTCAATAATCGACAACTTGAGCATTTTTTCCGAATCAACGTTCTTGATAACAACGGGGAGTTCAGTTAAACCCGCCAGTTTAGATGCGCGCAATCTACGTTCTCCGGCAATGAGTTCGTAGTTACCTGCCATTGCTTGATTCACGATCAGGGGCTGGATAATCCCCTGCTTTTTTATAGAGGCCGCCAAGTCCTTGATCTTCTCTTCATCAAAGACCTTTCTTGGCTGAAGACGGTTCGGAATAATGGAATTAATTGGCACCGTCTTAATTCTATCGCCCGTGACTGGCTGTGTTACTATCTTAGGCCCTAATATTTCTCTTGGTATGGATTCTTCGGAAACCGGGATGAGAGAATCAAGCCCCCTGCCCAGCGCTTTGCGCATCTGCATTAATTACCTCCCTGATTAGTATCTCTTTTGCTAGCTCAAAATAGGCCTCTGCGCCCCTGGATTTGATATCATATAATATGACTGGTTTACCGTATGACGGTGCTTCGGCAAGTTTAACGTTTCTTGGAACCACGATCTGAAATACCGACTCTTTAAAGTGTTTCTTAATCTCGTCGGCCACCATCTTTGATAAGGAATTTCTGGCGTCGAACATAGTTAATACTATTCCCTTTATTTTAAGATCCGGATTTAGCCTTGCCTTGATGAGTTGTATGGTTCTAATTAGGTCGGCGACCCCCTCCATTGCGTAATACTCGCATTGAACGGGTATTAATATAGAACTTGCGGCCACCATGGCATTTAGGGTTAATAGGCCGAGCGATGGGCCACAATCTATTATAACATAGTCAAAGTCGGCGTTTACTGCCGTAAGTAGTTTCTTTAAGATTGTTTCACGTGAAACAATTTCCATTAATTCTATCTCGGCGCCTACTAAATCGGTGTTCGATGGAATTAGCTTAAGATAATTGAGCGCGGTGGATCTAACCGCCTCCCTAATTGGAACAGTGCCTATCATTACATGATATATGCTCTTGGTTGTGGTATGTTTGTCTACGCCTAGGCCGCTTGACGCGTTTCCTTGAGGATCTAGATCTATTAATAACGTCTTTTTTTCAGCAGCCGCAAGACTAGCTGCAAGGTTTACTGCTGTGGTGGTTTTTCCAACGCCACCCTTTTGATTACATATGGCGATTATCTCTGCCATTCCCCGGAGTCCCCCTAAAATGTTTCACGCCTGCCCGCCGCGATTGTTGGCGGGTGAAACATTCCTGCATATGCATGAAATTATTTTAAATTGCAAGAGGAATGTGAGTGTTCTTTCATAACTCAGTATAATGTATCTTCTTCGACCAGCATATTGGGGGTAGTTGCTACTTTAGTAGGCGGGGGGTGTGGGTATGTTTCGCGTCAATTGTTCCGTTCGCAGCCGATGTACGGGCTCAACTCCGCTTTCCTGCGGAACTCGGTTTTGAATTCAGGGACATGGGAAATTGGGGACACACACCTAATTATGACATCGTGTTTAGTGAGGTATTAAGTCCAGTATTAGGTGTGTGTCCCCGAATTTCCCCACGAATTCAAAACCTCGGA
>CAIPVD010000181.1 GCA_903868375.1 uncultured delta proteobacterium | reverse complement strand
GTCCTTTTTTTATTTGAGACCCAATGAAAATTTGAAGCATTGAAATTTTTCATGAGGTCGAAAATATCCCGCAAAGCGGGACTATTTTTTTGTCGGGATTTTCTTTTGCAAGCCTTGCTACAAGATTTATCTCGGTACCTATCACTATAGTCTCACCTTTTGCGGCCGACTTAACATATTTGCAGATGCCTTCCGTCGAACCGCTCTCGTCGGATGCCAAGACCACTTCTTCCTTACATTCTGGATGGACGATCACCTTGCAGCCCGGATATTTTGCCCTGGCTTCCAGGATTTGCTCTAAATTGAAATATGTGTGAACGTGACAGAAGCCGGGCCAAAGCAGAAGTTGTGAGTTGATGAGTTGATGAGTTGATGAGTTCCAGAACTGTATCTCATCTTTCCCGATACCTTTTATCCTGGCGGTGTTCCTTGCCAGATGCTCGTCGGGAAAGAAGAATATCTTTTCGCCGCGTGAGAAAGCCCAGTCAAATGTTCTTGGCGCATTGCTGGACGTGCATACTATTCCGCCATGCCTTCCGCAAAATGCTTTTAGCGCCGCCTCTGAATTCATGTAAACTATTGGGATGACCTTCTTCATGTCCAACTTTTTGCCCAATTCGTTCCACGCGTTCTCCACATCGTCGGCATGGGCCATGTCCGACATTGGGCAACCGGCATAAATATTAGGAAGAATAACCTTCTGATGCGGCGCTGCCAGTATTCGCGCAGCCTCCGCCATGAAGTGAACGCCGCAAAAGACGATATACTTTGCGTTTTTCTGTTCGCTTGCTGCTTTTGAAAGTGCAAAACTGTCACCACGAAAATCTGCGAATGCTATCACCTCGTCGCGCTGATAATGATGGCCTAAAATGACAAGCTCTTGCCCAAGCCTCTTCTTCGCCTTAAGAATTCGCTCGCGCAATTCTCCTTCGCCCAAACCTATGTATGATTCCGGAAGCATGTTTTATTGTTTCACTAATTTTAAGAATTCCTTTTCATTAACTATCTTCACTTTTTCACCTTTGGATTGCAACTTCTTCGCCTTATCTAACTTTGAGCCGGCACCGCCGCCATCGCCGACCACTATATAATCAAGCGTTTTGCTTACGCCGCTCGCGATAGTTCCGCCCTTTTCTTCAACGAGCTTCTCCGCATCGGATCTTACCATTGTAAGCATGGAACCGGTGAATAAGAACGACATGCCTTTAAACGGGCCGGACGCTTCGTTTTTCGGCTCGCCCTTTTGAACCTTCACAAACTTTAGGAGCTTATCTATCAGCTTTGATTTGGCCTTGAGCCCACCTACCACCTCTGTGGCTATGACATCTCCTATCGTGTGAATTGATGATAACTGTTCCTGCGTTACTGTGAGAACGTGCTCCAACGTTCCAAACTCTCGCGCAAGTATCTGCGATGTGTGCCTGCCAACTTCTCTTATGCCAAGCGAGCGCAAAAAAACATCCAGCGGCAGTTCGCGCCTTGATTGGATATTTCTGATCAGTTTGGTCGCGAGCGTATCGCCCATTCTCTCCAGCGTGGAAAGATTGGCGGCGGCAAGTTCGTAAAATTCAGAAGCATCGGTGACGAGCCCTTCTGCGTATAGTTTTTCCAGCAGCACATCTCCTAGCCCATCTATTTCAACGACCGACACAAAATGTTTTAACTCGCCAACCTTTGTCTGAACGCAATTTTTGGCGTCGGTGCAATATAAAAAATCGTCGCGCAGTTCAACCTTGGAACCGCACGATGGGCATTTACGAGGCGCCTCTATCTCGCCCTTTCCCTTTTCGACCACCCATTCAAGATTTGGGATAACGCCGCCTCGACGCATCATCATGACCTTTGCACCTTTTGACAGCCCAAGCTTTTTCATCAACCCATAGTTGTGAAGCGATACACGTGAAACCATAGCACCGGAAAGTTCAACCGGCTCTACTATTCCTATCGGCGTGATAACACCGGTGCGTGCAACGCTCCACTCGACATCTTTTAGAGTTGTAACGCCGGAATCTCCCTGGAATTTGAAAGCAATGCCAAACCTTGGATGGTGCGCCGTAAAACCAAGCCGCTCTTGTTCGCTCACAAGATTAGCTTTATAAACGACTCCGTCCATTTCGTAATCGACTTTTTCGCGCCTCTTTAAATAATCTTCGAATACTTCGTGTATTTTGTCTTTCTTTATCAACTTCCATTCGATGACCGGAAAGCGGTTCTTCTCAAGCAGCCTTCTTTTTTCAACCTCGTCCTTTGCGCCAGCTCCAAGTATATCGTAAGCCCAGAATGAAAGTGAATATTCTCCGGTCTTCGTAGGGTCTTTTTGCTTAATGGCTCCTGCTGCCAGGTTCCTGGGATTTGCAAACTCTTCTTTATAACGCTTAAAAACAGAAAGCGGCATGTATATCTCGCCGCGCACCTCGACATTTTTAAGCGCGATCTTCTGCGGAATATCTTTCACGAAACGGATATTCGGCGTCACATCTTCGCCAACTGTTCCGCTGCCACGAGTTGCCGCCAGCTGCAAGGTGCCGTCTGCGCCATACCTCAAAGACATCGCGCAGCCATCTATCTTCGGTGAAACGATAATATCGCCTTCGAACTTTTCCGCCCAAGACTCCATCGTCTTTAGGTCGTACGCCTTATCGAGCGATAGCATCGCAACTTCGTGGCGAACCTTTTTGAACTTGCCTGATATATCGTTGCCTATTTCTCGGAGAACTTTAGATTCGGGTTTTCGGCGTTTAAGTTCTTCCACAAGCATATCGAAATCATAGTCCGATATAACAGGACTATGCTCGATGAAATAAAGATGATTGTGCCGCCGCACCTCGCGTTCGAGTTCGGCGACGGCCATTTTTGTTATATCCTTGGAAAGAGGCATAGGTTGCATGAAGCAAAGTAGAAGAAAGGGGCCAAGAAATCAAGTGTAGTTATTTGCGAACGTGGCAGTATCTTTGCAGATCTTCGATGGCATTAACGCAGATAATTCGAGGGTCCTTGATGTCGTCGAAATGGAGAATGGTCAGCGAACCGTTGTCTATCCTGAACTTCTGCATTTCGTCCATCGGAAGCCCAAGGTAATGGATCAGTATCAGCTTAATTACATCGGCGTGCGAGATCGCAAGTATGCGCTGATCTGCGTGCTTTGCCCTGATATTTTCGATAGCTGTAAGTGCCCTTTTCTGGACTTCACCCAAGTTCTCTCCGTTCGGAATGGGCACCGACGTAGGATTTTTGAAATATACCGGAAGTTCGGGAATTTCAGAAAATGCACGGCCCACCCAATCGCCGTAACCTATCTCCGCAAACCCAGGTTCTTCGTACAAAGAAATGCTGTCGCGCCCTTTTAGTATCGGCTGCGAGGTCTGAATGGCGCGTGTTACGGGACTGGTATAGACAGCGTCTATCTGGATGTCCTTCAATCCCTTGGCGAGGCTTCTTGCTTGAGCCTTGCCAATAGTGTTTATAGGTATCGGCTTATCGCCCATCACGCGATGTTCCATGTTCCAGTCGGTCTGTCCGTGCCTAACGATGAGTAATTCTAGCATATAATGTTTCCCCTATGTCTCCTGGGCTCTTTGAAACCTTGATACCACAAGATTCAAGCGCCTCGATCTTTTCAGCCGCCGTTCCATGCCCTCCGGAAATGATAGCACCGGCGTGGCCCATCCGTTTTCCCTTTGGCGCGGTCTGTCCCGCAATAAACGCGACGACCGGCTTCTTCATGTTCGCCTTAACGAACCTTGCCGCATCTTCTTCCGCGCTTCCGCCTATCTCTCCTATCATAACAACCGCATCTGTTTCCGGGTCTGCTTCGAATGCCTGAAGGCAATCTATAAAGTTCGTGCCTGGAACCGGATCGCCGCCTATGCCTATGCATGTGGATTGGCCAAGGCCTAACTTGGTCAGCTGATCGACCGCTTCGTAAGTTAGCGTTCCACTACGGCTTATGACACCGATGCGGCCTTCCTTGTGAATAAATCCGGGCATAATACCGAGCTTGCAGCTGCCTGGGCTTATTATTCCGGGGCAATTTGGCCCTATGAGGCGCGTCTTCTTACCTTCTAGATATTTCTTTATCTTCACCATGTCGAGCGTTGGTATTCCTTCGGTGATGCAGACGACAATACCTAGTTCCGCATCGATCGCGTCTTTGATGGCGCTATAGCAGAACTTGGCGGGAACGAATATCATGCTGGCGTTTGCGCCCGTTTCTTTTTTGGCTTCAGCAACGGAATTGAATACGGGAATTCCTTCAAAATTCTGCCCGCCCTTACCAGGCGTAACACCCGCAACGATATTGGTCCCATATTCCTTGCAAGCGCGCGTATGGAACTGTCCTGCGCCACCGGTAATTCCCTGGACCATAACCTTCGTGTTCTTATTTATCCAAATGCTCATACGAGCGCGTCATTGCGAGGCCTAAAAGGCCGAAGCAATCTCCCATATTAAATTGAATCATAAAGATCTGACCAATTATCATTCATGTTCTCTATGAGTTTAATCTTTCCATTCCGAGAACCAGCCTTTATCTGTTTTTCCCTTTCAATTGCCATTTCTATCGAATCAAATATTTCATAATAAACAAGTTTATCCAGATTATATCTTTTGGAAAAACCATCCGCTAATTTTTCTTTATGCTCATAGATTCTCTTCTTTAGATTACTTGTAACCCCCGTATATAAAACGGTATCATTCAAATTCGTGATTATATATACATAACCTTCTTTACTCATACTTTACACAGGAGATTGCTTCGGCCTTTCAGACCTCGCAATGACACATCACTTGATACAGTTAACCACTTTTTTCGCAGCTTCGGCAAATCCATTGGCCGAGATAATATTAAGTCCGGACTTTTTAATGATACCTGCGCCTATCTCGCAATTCGTCCCCTGCAAGCGGACGACCAGCGGAACTTTGATGTTCACCTCTTTTGCAGCGGCAACGATACCTTCGGCGATCATGTCGCACTTAACGATGCCACCGAATATGTTTATCAGTATGGCTTTAACCTTGGGATCGTGCAGAATGATCTTAAACGCCTCGGCAACGTTCTCTTTTGTTGCGCCACCGCCAACATCGAGGAAATTCGCCGGTTCTCCGCCATAAAGCTTGATGATATCCATCGTCGCCATGGCAAGGCCCGCGCCATTCACCATGCAGCCGATGTTGCCGTTCAGGCTGATATAGTTCAGATCGAACTTCTTCGCCTGCAACTCCATCGAGTCTTCTTCGTCCGGATCTAAAAGCGCGGTGAATTCCGGGTGCCTGAAGAACGCGTTGTCATCCAGATTGATCTTTGCATCGAGCGCTATCACTTCGCCTTCTTTGGTAACGACGAGCGGATTTATTTCCGCGAGCGATGCATCGAGTTCAGTGTAAGCCTTGTAAAGCGCAGATACAAAACCGCAGAATTTCTCATCCAACCCGCCGGATAATTTCAACTTTCCTGCAATATTTTTAACAGCTACGGAATCAATTCCGCCGAACGGGTCTATCGCCAATTTAAATATCTTCTCCGGATTTTCAGCGGCAACTTTTTCTATCTCCATTCCGCCTTCGGAAGATGCCATGAGCGTTACCTTAGAGTTCGTCCTGTCGAGCGTCATTCCCAAATAAAGTTCGCGCGCAATATTCGAACCTTTCTCAACTAAAAGTTTTTTTACGATCTTACCTTCCGGACCCGTCTGGTGAGTAACGAGCTTCATGCCCAAAATTTTACCAGCGGCATCTTTCACTTCGTTAAGCGTCTTGCAAATTTTAACGCCGCCGCCCTTGCCACGGCCACCCGCATGGATCTGCGCCTTTACAACGACGACACCCCCAAGCTCCCGTGCGATCTTCACGGCTTCATCGACAGTAAATGCAACTTCGCCTTTGGGAACGGCAACTCCAAACTTCTTTAAAAGTTCCTTGCCCTGATATTCGTGTATCTTCATGATCAAGAATATTTTTCACAAACATTCAAATAATGCAAACACTTTAAAATGGCGCAAAGTCAGATAGCTTAACAAGCGGCTTCGGGGTAGATTTTATTATTGTTTTTTTTGTATTCGTGCCTTCTTTTATGATGGTCGTTTCTTCGGTGCCGGCGGCAAGATCCGAATCAACGTTCTTTCCATCAAGGCCATGCATGGTCCTAATATTCTGACGAACAAGATACCAGTCGCCGTTCATATATTTGAATGTGTGTTTATAGCCCCACCGATCGGCACTTCCACCGTAATG
>CAIPVD010000180.1 GCA_903868375.1 uncultured delta proteobacterium | reverse complement strand
CTTTGCAACGCCTATCGCGGTTAAACTAAGTGAATCGGCTATAGCTTTCAGGTCCATTTAAGCCTTTATACCTTTAATGATATCTTCCGCTGCAATGCGGCCAACGGGCGCGGCACAGGTCATGCCCCTACCGCCCAAGGCTGCGATCCAATAAAAATTGCCGACCTTTTTATCCCACCTTACCACGGGACGTTTGTCGGGCGTGAACGTCCTCATTCCACACCATTCGCGCATGATAGACACGTTGGCAATCAACGGGCAGAATTTCGACAATTTTTCCGCCAGCAGTTCACATATTTTGGGATCCGTTATCGGAGAACACGGTTTCATTTCGTCCTCGTCGCACGCACCAAGCAGTAAGCCGCCAGATTCCGGCCTAAAGTAATATTGTTTCTCGATATCCCATACCATCGGCCATTTCGGATCGACGTCTTTCATTAACGTCGTTTGATAAAGATGACGACGATATGGTTTTATCTTCAATCCTTCCGCTCCACACATGTCCGCCATCTCTTGCACCCACGCCCCCGCGGCATTCACCAGCACGTCGCATTCAAAAACGCCCTTATCTGTCTCGAAACTTTCAACATTAGGTTTGGAACCAGAAACGTGGAACTTTTTTATCTTCTGGTTCATCAAGAATTTTGCGCCGCCCGCCTTCGCGCCATTTATGAACGCCCAAAGATATTCGTGTATATCAACGATACCGTCGGTCGGCGTCCAAAGCGCTTTTTCAAACTCTGCGCTGGAAAGGACCGGAACTTTTTGAACAGCGGCAGCTTTCGTTATTATATTTTCTTTCAAAGCCGCGTTCTTCGTAAACAGTAACAGCGAACCGTTGCATTCGATCACCTGCTGCTTAACAAAACCTTTCGGCGGATTACGAATAAATGAAACGCCTTCTTTCGCAAGAGGCGCAACCGCTTCGTCTTCTTCGAATTCACGGGCAAAACCCGCGTTTAAGCCGGACGAATGCATGCCTGGCGCATCTTCCTGTTCAAGCACAGTCACATCTTTTGCGCCAAGTTTCACCAGCCACCACGCGCAAGAAGCCCCGGCAAATCCCGCACCTATGATAACGATCTTCATTTGCATGACATTGTAGCGAAGAATCGCTCAATTGCAACGATTCAAAACAAAAAAAGGCCTGCGCGATAGCAGGACCTTTTTAACTGCAAGATGAATAAGAACTATTAGGGAAAAATCCACTTTTTTCTTTTCACCCATTGGAAAATGTGACAGCTTGTAAAAACTATTATGATCCACTGGCTGGGACATGCAAGTTTAAGATTCGACGGCTCGAAGATCATCTATACAGATCCGTATCAACTGAAGAGCAGCGAACCGAAGGCGGATATTGTATTGATAACGCACGCGCACTACGACCACTGCGTGCCTGAAGATGTCGCAAAGATAGCAAAACCTTCGACTATTGTCGTTGCTCCGACGGATTGTGCAAAACAGTTCTCTTCAAAATTTACGATCCAAAGCCTGCGCCCGGGAGAAAGTACTACGATAGATGGTGTAAAGATCGAGGCGGTTCCCGCATACAACACGAACAAAGAATTCCACCCAAGATCCAACAACTGGGTGGGTTATATTTTCACATTAGATGGAGAGCGCATCTATCAAGCTGGAGACACCGACGCCATTCCGGAAATGAATAGCATCAGTGCAGATATAGTTCTGCTACCTATTGGCGGGACATATACGATGACGGCAACCGAAGCGGCAGAGGTCGTGAACCGCATCAACCCGAAACTTGCCATACCAATGCACTGGGGCAAAATCGTCGGAACAGCGCACGACGCCGAGACATTTAAGAAACTCTGCAAATGCGAAGTGAAGATATTGAAAGAGGAATAACCGCCTTTTGCACCTCGTAGGTGCAAAAGATGGTTATAATCAATCCAATAGCAATAATAGAAGCATCAGCCCGATTCCTGCCAACATCGAAAATAATTGGATGGCCGAAGTGGAGACAGGCTCGCAGATATCCTTGTGAAGCTCCGGTATCAGGTCGCTGCCGGCGATATAGATAAATCCGCCGGCGGTTAGCGGCAGCAGAATGCTTGGCAGATCTCCCAAATATGCACCGATAAGAAGGACCGCCACCGCGCCTACGACCGCCATAAGTGCGGAGAAGAAATTATAAAACACCGCCTTCAATTTTGAAAATCCCGCGTGAACGAGAATAGAGAAGTTCCCTATCTCGTGGGGAATCTCGTGCAGGATGACGGCGAGCGTCGTAGCAACACCTAACTTTGTATCTGCCATGAAACTTCCGGCGATGATCGTGCCATCGATGAAGTTGTGCATGGCGTCGCCTATCAGATTCGTATAGGCAACGGGATGCGGATGATTTTCTGATGTCTGAACGTGGCAATGGCGCCAATTAATGAATTTTTCCAGCACGAAGAACATTATAATACCGGCAAGCACCAAGAGCGCCGCCTGAACGCCAAAACCATATTTCTTCGATATCTCCGGCATGATATGAATGAACGCATCTCCAAAGAGCCCGCCGGTAGAAAAGCTGACAAGATAAAGTATGGCCTTCCGAAAAAGCCTGTCGTTAACCGCTAAAGACAAGATGCCTATAAGCCCCAGCAGGCTTACGATCACAACGCTAACTATTGTGTATGTCCAAGTTTGAATAATCATAGACTCACGAACTTTCCATTCTTTCTGATAAGTTTTCCGTCGAAATATATCTCGCCGCCGCCATATTCGGGCGTCTGTATCAGCACAAGGTCCCAGTGATTCGCGGACTTGTTGCCATTCTGCGCATTGTCGTAACACTGCCCCATCGCCATATGAATGCTGCCGTCGATCTTTTCGTCGAAGAGCGAATCTTTCATCGGCTTTTTTATGTTTGGATTAAGGCCGATCGCAAATTCGCCGCATCGCCTGGCGCCTTTATCGATATTGAATATCTCATTCAGGAGCTTATTGTTGCCGTCGCACTTAACGTCTATCGCCACGCCATCTTTGAACGTGATCGTGATATTAGAGAAGATGGTTCCACGGTAAAGCGCCGGCGCATTGAATTTTATCTTGCCGTTGATCGAATCGGCGACAGGCGCCGTATAGACTTCGCCGTCCGGTATGTTCAAATGCCCATCGCATTTTATCGCAGGTATATTCTTTATCGAAAAAGAAACGTCGGTGCCGTCCGCCACAAGCCTTACCTTGTCGGTCTTGTTCATGAGCGCGACAAGAGGCTCCATCTCGAGCGACATCTTCTTGTAATCGACGAGGCAAACGTTGAAATAAAATTCCGTGAATTCTTTATGAGAAACGCCCGCCATCTGCGCCATCGCCTTTGACGGCCAGCGCATCACGCACCAGCGCGTTTTTTTAATGCGCCTTTCAGTATGAACCGGCTGCGAATAGAGCTTTGTCCAGAGTTCGGTATTTGCCGATGAAAGAGTTGTCATTTCGAAAGGATTATCGCTTCCGTTAATGCCGATATAACACTGCATGTCGTCCATAAGCCGCGTATGAAATTTCGCGTACCCTTTGATCTGATCGGCGGTCGTCGACTCTAAAGCCGCGCGTAGAAACGGCTCATCGTGAAAGACCCAAAAAGGTATCGCGCCTCGTTCGCAAGCTCCTCGGATCAATTCTTCGACAAGAGGTGAAGTGGAAGTGCCCTTCCATTCCAAATAGATCTTTTCGCCTTTTTTAATCTGAAGGGAATAATCGAGCAAAAGCTCCGCTAATTTTGTTATACGCTGGTCACTCATGCCGACATTTAACTTTACTAGCCTCATTTATTCAAGTAATAAATCCGTCCGTATCACATTAATATGAACGAGTTCGAACTGATAGAGCAGATCACGCACGGTATCCCGACGCAGTCGGGTGGGCTTATTTTCGGTATAGGCGACGACTGTGCGATGATCGAAGGGCGTAACGGCAAAGATATGCTTGTTACGACCGATTCTTTATATGAAGGCGTCCATTTCAAACGCGAATGGATAACGCCTAGAGCGCTCGGCCGCAAAAGCCTCTCCGTCAACGTAAGCGATATAGCTGCCATGGGCGGTAAACCGCTTTATTACCTGGTCAGCATAGGCATTCCCAAAGGCTTTCCAGAGAATGACGTGAAAGAACTTTTCGACGGGATGGCCCAAATTGCAGCTACTTTTAAAATGATACTCATCGGCGGCGATACCTGCGCAAGCAAAAGCGGCCTTCTCATAACGGTCACGGCGATAGGCGAGATCGATAGCGGCAAGGCACTTCTTCGCCGCGGTGCCTGCCCTGACGACCTAGTTTACGTTACGGGAACGCTCGGCGGCGCGGCTTTAGGATTAGCAGCGCTTGAAAAAGGGATGCGTAGCCTCGAAATGCGCGAATATCTGAAGCGTCACGACGATCCAACGGCTCGCGTTACAACGGGCGCCTGGCTCGCAGCTTCTACTTGCGTAACGTCCATGATAGACATAAGCGACGGGCTGGCGCAGGACTTGAGCCACATCGCAGATGCAAGCGGCGTCGGCATTAATATATTTGCGGATCTGATCCCTTTGAACGACGGCTTTGCAACGGACGCGAGCGCTTGCCACAAAGACCCGCTCATCCTTGCGCTAACTGGTGGCGAAGATTACGAGCTGGCATTTACCGTTCCCAAAGAAAAGGCTAAGCTTTTCGAAAAAATGTTATCTGTTGTCGCCCCAACTTTCGGGCATAAGGTCACGAAGATAGGCGAAGTGGTGACAGGTTCGGGCGTTCGCGTAAAAGATATACACGGAACGGAGCTTCCTGTATCTAGCAAAGGATTCGAACACAGATTCTAAAAATGTCAAACCGCGCATTTCTCATATTCATATTACTTGCCTTGTCGGCGGTATTTTCCTGTTCGGAAACAGCGCTCTTCTCTCTTTCCAGAAGCGAAGTAGCGAAGTTCAAGGCTTCAAAGAGCAAGTTCGCAAAGAACATAATCGAGGCGCTATCAAGGCCTAGGCAGTTGCTGGTTTCAATACTACTTGGCAACGAACTCATCAACGTATCGATAGCCATTATGATGACGGGGATCATGTACGAACTCCTAGACGACGTATCGTGGCAGGCTAAGATTCTCGCATCCGTCCTCGTATCGACGCCGCTTATTGTCGTGCTTGGCGAGGTAATACCCAAGAACATAGGCATCCGTTTTGCCTCGTCGCTCGCACCGATTTGTGCGCTATTCATTCGCAGCACCGCTTATTTTTTATCGCCCATTAGAAAGGTCATTTTAAAGCTTGCCGACAGCGCAGTAAAGATCTTTGGCGGCCGGCCGGAAGAAATACGTTCGATGATCGTCGAAGAAGAGTTCCGTCAGATGGTGGAGCTGGGACTAGACGAAGGGAACATCGCCGAAGGAGAAAGCGAACTCATTCACCACGTCTTCGACATGGCGGACGTTACGGTCGAACAGATAATGACGCCGAAGGAAGGAATTTTTGCAATAGCTCTAAATAGCGATATCGAATCGGCAATGCGCGAGATCCGCACAACGAAGTTTTCGCGCATACCGGTATATGACACGGGCCCCGACGATATAGTCGGAATACTTCACGTTCGCGACCTGTTCTCCGTAATGCGAAGGCGCAAGGTCGCTAAAGTGCGCGACGTCGAGAACATAATCAGGCCGGCATATTTCGCGCCTCTTCGAGAAAAGATCGAGCAGATACTTAAGGACTTTCAGAAGATGAAGGTCCATATGGCGATAATAATAGACGAAAAGCGTAAACCCGCCGGTGTCGTTACGATGGAAGATATATTTGGCGCGCTATTCGAGGGCGATCAGTAATGGGCTTATCATTTACCATAATCGCGATAGCTCTTTTCTTGCTGCTGGAGAGTTTCTTTTCCGGCTCGGAGATATCGCTCGTCGTCGCCGACAAGATAAAACTTAAGGCACGCGCCGAAGCAGGCGAGAGCCCCGCAAAGATAGCGATGTGGTTCGTAAAGAATCCGGCACAATTTTTCAGCACGGTCATTTTGGGAACTAACTTCGCGGTAGTTTCGGCTTCGACGATCGCAACTATATATCTAATATCGACCTACGGCGAAAAGGCGGAAGGCTTCGCGCTTCTTCTATCACCTGTCGTGCTGATATTCGGAGAGGTGCTGCCAAAGAGCCTTTTCCAGCACTATGCAAACAAGCTCGTCGTAAAGGTCGTCCCCTTCTTAATGGCGGCGATGTACGTGATGTACCCTTTCGTCTGGATGCTTTCAAAGTTCACAAACTTTCTTCTCGGCGGCGTAACGAGCCATTTGGGAAGAGAACCGCGCATCACACGCGAAGAGCTTTCGCTTCTTATCCACTCGTCCGAATCGCCAGACGTGAAGCCTTCGGAGCGGAAGATGGTAACGAAAATTCTTGAGCTCGCGAACCAGCGCGTTGAGAACGTGATGGTGCCACTTGCGCATCTGGAAGTTGTCCCTGTCACGTCATCCAAAGAAGCGGCGCTTGCCATCTTCGACCTAAAAGGCTTCTCTAAACTCCCCGTTTTTGAGAACAGGTCCTACAACATCATAGGCGTTATAGATTGCCTCGATTGCCTCTTCTCCGAAGAGGGCGGGATAAGGGAACTTATAAGCGACGTCATGTACGTGCATGAAGGAATGCACCTGCACGAGCTATATCTTTTAATGCGCGACAAGCAGGAATCAATGGCTGTCGTGGTCGATGAATACGGCGCGGCGGTGGGACTTGTAACGTTGGAAGATGTGCTAGAAGAGGTGGTCGGCGAGATAAAGGACGAATACGAATTCGGCCACCAGCATTTTAGAAAGCTTGGGGTCAACAGCTATCTGGTTAGCGGCGCAACGGAAGTTGAAGAAGCGAACGAAAAATTGGGGCTAGAAATCCAAAAAGGCGATTACGAAACGGTCGCTGGATTCTTGCTCGAGCGGTTCGGGCATATTCCAGAGGTTGGCGAGCGGTTCAGTTACGGCAAATGGATATACATCGTAACGAAGGCGACTGAACGGGCAATAATAGAAGTCGAGGTAAAAGGAAAATGATCGGATATTTTGATTGTTACAGCGGCATCGCTGGCGACATGGTGATAGGCGCAATGTTAGATGCTGGATTGCCGCTTGCTCATCTTAAACGTGAGCTCGGCAAGTTGAAGCTGCACGGATATTCGCTAAGCCAGAAAATCGAGCACCGCGGCATGATAGGCGGCGTGAACTTTCAGGTGAACATTAAGCACGGGCATCACCATCATCACGTAAGCTTCAAGGAAATTCGGGGCCTAATAAAGAGTTCCAAGCTAAATAATAATGTTAAAAAAATATCGCTTTGCATATTCGAAACGCTGGCGAAGGCGGAAGCGCATGTTCATAGAAGGACAGTCGATTCCGTCCACTTTCATGAGGTAGGCGCGGTCGATTCCATCGTTGATATCGTGGGTTCTGCCATCGGCTTCGACTATTTTAACCTAGACGCCATCTATTCATCGCCGCTTCCAGTTGCACGCGGATTCGTCCGCTGCGAACACGGGTGTATTCCAATACCTGCGCCGGCAACGCTTGAGATATTAAAAGGCGTTCCACTAGTGAAGGCACCGGTCAAAGCAGAACTTGTAACACCAACTGGAGCTGCGATACTTAAAACGATGGTAAAAGAATTTTGCGAGCCGGCATACATGACGGTAAAAAAGACCGGCTACGGGCTTGGCGACAAAGACTTCGCTGAAGTTCCGAACGCACTGCGCTTCATCATCGCCGAAGGTGAAAAGATGGTCGTGATAGAGGCGAACATCGACGACATGAACCCGCAGATCTACGATTACCTTATCGAACGCCTCATGGAAAATGGCGCGGCAGATGTGACCATTCGGCCTGTGCTTATGAAAAAGCACCGGCCAGGGCAGATGGTGCAGGTCTTGGCACGAGATTCGCTGAAAGATAAATTGATCAAGATAATCTTGTCCGAAACCACTTCTATCGGCACACGTTATTATTATGTGAGCCGCCAGATACTTGACCGTGAGATCAAATCTGTAAAAACCAAGTTCGGCACAGTACGCGTGAAGATAAGCAGGCTTGGGAACGACATCCTAAACGTAAGTCCGGAATATGAAGATTGTAAGAAGCTCGCAAAGGCCAAGAAAGTTGCGTTGAAGGATATATTTAGCGCTTGTTTGCTTCGTTCAGGCGTTCGATAGTCCCAACATCGTTCCAATGGCCGCTGTAGTTGAAGCAGTAAATTGGCAAACCGAACTCCAGCAGTTTCTTATATCCAGATTCTATCAAGCAGGAAGGTTTCTCGAGTAGCCGGAAAATTATCGGAGTTAAGATCTGAACACCGGTGTACATATGAACACCGCTACCGAATCCTTTCAGGCGCCCATCTTTCGCGATATCTAGTTTTGCGTAATCTTCGCCCTTCTTTAACTTGCGGACGACCATCGTGGCATATCCACCCTTCTTAAAATGATATGCGATCGCCTTTTTAAGATCCAAGGCTATCAGCACGTCGGCGTTGATTACAACGAACGCGCCGCTTTTAAGATATTCTTCCGCGTTCTTTATGCCGCCGCCGGTGCCAAGTATCTTCGGTTCATTTGTGTAGTGAACCTTGAAGCCATATTTTTTTCCGGAACCCACATGTTTCTTGATCTGCGCGCCTAGATGATGAAGGTTGATCACCACCTCTTTAATGCCGGCCTTCTTCAACAGCGTCAGGTTGTGATCTATCAGCGCCTTACCCTTAACTTGCAAGAGCGGCTTTGGCGTCTTATTCGTTAAAGGCTTGAGCCTCGTGCCAAGGCCAGCGGCTAAGATCATCGCCTTTTCTATTTTATTTCCATTCTGGGACATATTTTTTGAGCATGTCGAAAAATTTTGATATCTGTGGATCGTTTATCTGTTCAAACGCATTCTTAATATATTTCAACGTTACCGGAATATATTGCAAAAAGTTAGGATTCTTTTTTATGCGGTCGATATAAACGAATCGCCCGGCATCTTTCATCTTGCGCTGGAGCGTCATCAAATGGAAGTCGCCTGGAACTTTGGAACCATGATTTTTGGAACCGGAGGACCCAGGAACTTTTTTCTCGTAATACTTTATCATCTCATCCAGCGTCTTCGCATCCAGCTCCACATACGAATCGCGAAGCAGCGCAACGAGGTCATACACATACGGCCCCATCAGCGCGTCCTGAAAATCTATCATAACTAGCGATTCATCGTGCTGAACTATAAGGTTACGGCTCTGAAAATCGCGGTGTGTGAAACGGACCGGCATCTTCAATATTTTTTCGGTTACGGCCCTGGTCACATTTTCAAAAAGCTTACGGCCATCTACCGCCATAGGCTTGTTGTTGCGCGCCTCGATAAGATACTCCCTAAAATGATCGAACTCCCAATTAAGAAGCATGGCATCGAACGAACGATGCAGAGCGACACATTCCGTCTTCTGTTTTCCAGACGCCTTTGCCTGAAGTTCAGCGAGCAGGTCTATCGCTTGTCTGTAATATTTTTTCTGCACGTCCTTGTGCTTGCCATAAACAAAGTTCCACATAAGCCCGTCGCCGGCATCTTCCAAGATCATCAGACGTTCGGCATCTTCGTAGGTATAAACATGCGGCACGCGCAGCCCTAAACTTGCCAAGAACTTTTGGACATTTATGAACGGAAGTTCGGCATGCGGGCCCTTGAAGTTCGTGATCTCTTCCGAAGCACTAGATTTACCGACGGGCATCTGCATGATAATGCGCGTCGTTCCATCAATTAGGAACGCCCGGTAATAAGCGCGGTACGAGGCGTCGCCGTGCAGTTTTATTACTTCCTTTACCTTTTGGCCGACGATCTTCTCGATCTTGTCCGTTATTTCTTTCATGGCGTTATGGTGAATGTATTGTTCGCGTTGCTTGTATTGCCGAAAACGGTCACGTAAACGGGGACGACGCCCGGAGTTGCCGCCGCAGGAATAGTTACGGTCAAGGATTCAATTTCGTTGCTCGTTGCGTTCGGGATTAGTGTATAAGCCGTCGCGCTGGCCGAGAAGCTACCGAACGATATGACATTACTTGGCGCCTGCGCCGAATAGCCAAAGCCAAAAATCGTTATAACATCGCCCGGGCTTCCAGACGCTGGGGCAACGTTATCGATGTACGGCGGCATTTGCGTAGGTACCGTGGAATTGTACATCGGCCCATTGCCGCCGCACGCGTGGAGATAAGAACACGCAACAAGAACGATCATGTAGCTGATAAGCTTTCGCATTATTTATTATATAGAACAGATTGGCAGTTCAAAATCAACAAGATATGTTTTTACGTGTGGGGATCATTCCTTCCTTTATAAGTAGCTCGCGAATGCTTTCGTCGCCGGTCTTCAGATAACGTTCATAAAGTTGCAACAGCTCCGAATTGTTCGCAACATGATCGGCGGCCGCAAGCCGTTTGAGGACGTTCGTCAGCCCATAAAAATTTTCGGAGAGTTCATGATAAAGATTCGCAAAGACGTCTTCGCTTGCGAGTTGCGCAGATAGCGCGGAATACGCCCCGCTCCCCATATCCATATAATAGTTCATGCTAACAATTCCTTTTTGAAGATGTTCGCTAAAGAATCCGATATTCCAAAGCGCGGTATCGCCGATCTTTTTAAGCTCCCTAACCTGGGTAGCTGCGTCTCCCCTCATGGCGCGCGCATACATCATGGCGAGGGGTTCTGCAGTAAATAGATGCTCGGTCCGTTCAAACCTTGTCAAAAGATCGACAACATAGAATTTAGTTGTTTCACTGATCTCCAGCGGTTCGGCAAGCGTAGACCACTCTACCTTCTCCTGGAGATATTCCTGAAGCCTGGTTCCGTCTAATATTTGAGGCAGGTTTCTCAACATAAGAACCTCTCCTCCCCCTTGGAAAGCAAGTCTTATGCCAGTTATACGCCGTCCTTCAAATACACGCCCGCAAAGGACAAATATAGGGGTGGCTCCCCAAAAACTTCAAAAACGTGAGTATTTTGACTGTGTATTGTCAGATTGTTGACGACTGAAAACCTGCAAAAATTTTATAATTCGCCGGCGATTTGCGAGGCATCCGGCATCGCGACCTCTTCTTTAACTTCTTGCGCAGTCGGCGTGAAAAGGTCTTTAGATACGAATTGCAGGCAGATGACACCGGTCAGCGCCTTCATTAGATAGTTCGCAAACATCCAAATAAGGCTGAAGGAAAAGAGCAGGTCGCCGGCAGTAGCTATTCCCGCGGTAATTGAAGGTGATGTTATGAACGGCGTGAATAGCGTTACCATCGCAGCGTTTGTCGTACCAAGCCCGCCCGGAGATAGGGGCAACGCACCGATAAAGAACACGAGCGGAATATTTGCCAAGATGCTAACGAACGGAACGCTTGCATTGAACGGCTTTATGGCAAAATACATTCCGACCATTATGAATACGTGAACCGGCAGGCGCCATAAACCAACGCTTAAATAATCGCCAAGGCCCGCGCGAGATAAAATGCTGAAGAAATCCTTCGTGCGAAGTTTTTCCAAGAAAGAAACCTTCCCGAACGTTCCGCGCCAGAAAAGCCAGTTTAAAAAGAACCCTGCATAGATCGCCATCGTAAAGATGCGAACGAACTGCCCTATGTTCATCCCGCCAAGCTCGAACGGCCAAACCGTAAAGAACGTGGTAATAAAGGCAAGCGTTGCAAGGATCATCAGGTCGATGACTATGACTATTCCGAAAATGCCGAGCATCTCCGAGATAGGCATTCCATGGCGCCTGTTCTGATACACCGCGAACGATAGCTGCGACGCAGCGTAGTTCACTACCATTAATAGATATGTGAGCCCTCTCGCCGGAAGTATCTCTCTATACGTTCCTTCGTGGCCAAAGTGCTTCAGTATCTTTAATATAACGTAAGTATCGAGCAGGTACATGAGTATAAAATAGGTAAGCGCGGTAAGAACGAATCCCCATATATTTATCGTTTTAAGCGAATTCCAGATGTTCTGCGGCGGATATTTATTGAAGAGATAGGCAAATATCAGCACTGCAACGATCCACGGAAATATCTTTTTAAAAAAGGTACCGAGCATTTTCTCACCCCCACCGATGTATATAGGTGAAAGCAGACAAAGTTAAAAGCAAAATAATTAGCAACTTTTTTAAGCGCATGCCGATATACTGACAAATGGCAAGCATGCGCATAACAAACGCGAATAGAAATCCGGTTATCGACGTTATTAACCGCAAAAGTTCGGGCAACCTCGATCAGGTGATGCTAGCGGCGGCGTCCTTGGCTCCCATTACATCTCTGCCACTTGCACTTTCGTCACTTTGGAAGCTCACTTCAAAGACGGAAATCAAGCTTCCGTCATTCAACCCCGGCCCATATACCATCACAGACGATAAATTCATCGGCATCATCCGGCAGCTTTCCGAGAACGATCTTTCGCCATCTAGTAATAACGATTATCGTGGAAGCCATGGCAATCTCATATCTAACGAAGTTCATCAGCTGGGGCTCGTATCTATGTTGAAACCTGTAGGAGGCGCTTATCTCGGCGTCGGTCCCTATCAGAATTATAATTATATCGTGGCGGTTAAGCCCGAAGTTGCGTTCATAGTAGATATTGCACCTGAAAATTTCATAGAAATGATGGTTTCACGTATCCTAATGGAGGATTCACCGACACGAACCGATTTTTTAGCAAAATTATTTTCCAGAGAAAAACCGGATACGTCTAAATGTAATGGCGATATAAAATGTATCATTGAAGCGGTCGAAGCAAGCCCAACTCTTTCTCTGGTAGGAACGTCCGACAAAAGTGATTATCCAATGATCCAAGCCGAAGACATTCAAAATACCCTTAAAGCTCGCTATAATCTTATAACAACTCCCAAAGAAAAATACGGCGGCATGGTCTGGTGGGTGCTTCATCTGTTCAACCAATGCGGGTTCACTCAAGGCTATATGGGATGCGAAGGTGATCCAGGTCATCAAAATTTTCCAAGGGAAAAGGATATTTTATTCTATCGCCACGGCGAACTGACGGATCTGCATTGGCTCGGCACAGAAGAGAACTACAACTTCATTCGCCAAATGAGCCTTACCAACAGGATCATTCCTATCATGGGTAATTTTTCCGGACCGCACACGTTCAAGGCACTCGGCGCG
>CAIPVD010000179.1 GCA_903868375.1 uncultured delta proteobacterium | reverse complement strand
TTTTATACTAGAAATAAATTCTCACGAACATCATTCGGACCTCAAGGGGCCACGGAGGGTGTCATTGACAGACAGCTATTGAATGCTATCTCGCAATTGAGGGAAAAGGCGAGATTCATAGCCACTGGCCAAACACTACGCCGATTTAAGAAAAAAGTCGGAGCGCTAATCTTCCAGACCTTTTTCTTGTTTTGTCCAAGCGTCCAGAAATATTGAAATATCTTCTTTCTCTTTTTCAGTTACGGTCTCACCCTTACTAACCGCCTTAAGCCGCTCACGAAATTGATGAAGGTCTAATAGGGTTTTTAGCCCGTCAATGGCTGCGCGCGGGCTTCGAATGGCAACTCTATCAGCAAGGCCAAAAAATCCCATACTTTGAGACCAAGTTTCAGATGTACATGCCTTGGCTAAGATCGCTACAGATTTATCCTCTTTCAATCTAGCATTTATCCACTGTCCAACCTCTTTTCCGCCATCTGCCGCAAGATCCCGCCATCTAAATAAAATATACATAAGTGAGGATTGCTCAATTAGCTGCCCCGCTTTTGCAGCCCGCCGTATCGATTCAAGCGTATACGCCTTAAGAGAATCTATGCTCTCTTTCTTAACTAGACACTTCTCCAGCGGTTCTGGATTCTTACTTCCTCGCGGGAAATGATTTGAGATTGCAGAGCTGACAAAATCAACCATCCAGCCAAGCTGCGCATTCATTATGGCAGTCGTAAATATTTGATCGCGCTCATCTAGACTGCATCGAGTTAATGTCAACTTGCGAATAAGCCAGTGGATTCGCAAATTATTATCGCCTATAGCCAACGTTCCGCGTTCCTTGTCTTCATTTCTATTAATGTCATCCGCAATTTCGAACAAGGTGCTTATCAGAGGGCCGAAACATTTATTTTCGATTCTGGATGCGTGAACATTAAGCTCGTCAAGTAACAAAGGAACCTTTGATTTAGCATTCTTCCGAACTGTTTTTAGGGCGTCGTAAAAAGTTCGTTTCACATATTCTTTATCATCACACTGTTTGATAAGCTCATCAATCTCGGATATTGGCAACGTTTCGTCTCCGATTGACATGCGAAAGTATGTATCGAAATGCTCTTTAGTGCATACAAGCCGTTGAGATTCCCACTCCGCATTGAATTCCGAAGAATAATTAATTTTTTCAAATATTGGGAATAACCGTAAGAGCATTAGACGCGCACGGTTCCGATCGTTTTCATTTACTTTTTCGAGAATTTTTTGGACTTGCGCTTCAGGATCTTCCTGCCGCCCATAGGAAGACCTAACGCCGCAGACACTATCTTTATTCAAGCGAATTTCATTGTAGAGTCTAGGCTCAAATAAACGCATTACTTCCAAAGCAACAAAATCCGCAAGGTCAACTTCGCCTGCAATTGCGGACCACCCAATTGCTATGGAATTACACAGCCTCGTTAAATCTCTTGGGTAATTAATGAATGGCGCGATTGCGTCATAATACACATTCATGAACCGACGTATTTTATCTGCATCTTTGATAGGTCCACAGATGGCTTCTATGTGTGAAAGTGTAGCTGAATTAAGATCATCGCGACAAGGTAAAGGCAATTCAAAATTTGCCTGGATAATCTTTTCTAGAAAATGAGGCCCCTCGGAAGGGTATTTTTCACTCACCGCCTTTTCTGCTAATTGCCGATCATAAACCAATAGATACATTACATTAGGCAGCCGTCCTACTGATTTGATCAAACGAAAGACCATGATCGCTTCTGAAGGATCAAGCCGGTCAATATCGTCAATTATTATCAGGTACCGCTTTTTACTTTTCTCCAAAGCTTTTGAGAGCTGATTAAATAAATCATCTATGCTTTGCTTCTCAGAGAAATATCTTTTCGCGAAATCCATCGAACCCTTAACGAGCGATCCACCTACCCCCGCCGTCAATAAATTAATAGCGGGCTCAACGATGGCACCACCTTGAAGAAGGGATTTACCAATTCGGGGTATGTATTTCTTAGCTTTCTTTCCAAGACCATCTTGTAACGCCCTGTCTAACTCTTGCAAAAAAGCCAGTATTAATGCTTCTTCACCTCTAAACCACCAACATTTAAAATCCACTATCGATATCTTTCCTGCCCTGACATCATTTTCAAGATGATGTTTTATAAGGTTAACCGCACTACTCTTTCCAGATCCCCATGCACCATTCAAGGCAACTGTTACACCAACAGGAGATTTAATATCCCGGATATTGCGCGCAAGAGTTTGTGCGAACTTATTAATTCCGAAACGGTCATCGCCGGGAGTCGATATTGGCGCATCATTAAAATATTTTGAATTAGTCATTGACCGACGTTTCTCCAACGCTTACTGTAAAATTAACTCGCTAAATTAAGTTTCTTTAAAATTAACCAGATTAGAGAAAACAGTCTGTGAAACAAATAGTCGACTTGCTCCTCACTTGTAATTGGCGTGACACTCGATCTGGCATGTCGAATCATAAAATTATTGCCTATCGAATTAAGCTCAGTAGCTTCTGTATTTAAACGCTCACGAAAATTCGGTTCAGGTGCAACTTCTTCTAAGATTCTACGAATACTTTCTTGGATATTGCCTGGATCTCGAATTGATCTAATCCTTTCCCAAGCATCCCATAGCTTCTCTAAGGATTCCTTCCGCAAAGCGGGGTCAGTTTCATGAAATTTAGCTCGAGCTGTTTCAAGGATGCCATCCAAAACGGCATCCCCTGTATGAAATCGTATATTTCGGAGCACAGAATCAAGAACAGGTGGCCCCATCTTCTCAATCTTACCGACTTCTTGTAATTGGTAGGGGTGTCGATTCCGCCTAAGCAATTGGTTAACCTTGGACCGATAATCATCCCTTCCTACTTGTCGATCAAAAGTATCTATGTGGTTATGTTTAAAAAAAGCGTGATAAGAAAAAGATGTGGGCTTGGAAACATGCTGAAAAAAGAATTCCACGGCATCAAAAATCGCCAGCTGATCGGTTGGCAAACGCTCAGGATCAAACGGCCAGCCAATCGCAGGAACTTCAGCAGAAAATGCCAGTCCCAAAGTTCGCGAAGCTGTTCCATAAGGGATTGGACTATCGTTGCATAGGGCTGGAAAATCCTCTGCAAAATTTGCAGCGTCATCAAAACGCCAAATCAAAACAACAAAACCCTTCCAGAACTTTATTCCTATATTGGGTTGGTCCAAAAGCGCTGGACCTAGCGTCCGTTCACTAAAATATTCGTGTTCAGGCATTACACGCCCCAGGTTTTGTCGTAGCGGTTTTGGCGAGTTTACGATATGCTTCGAG
>CAIPVD010000178.1 GCA_903868375.1 uncultured delta proteobacterium | reverse complement strand
GGAACAGCGTAAAGGACGATTATATTATTATCACAAATCTCGAAACGGTAAGGAGATTCACTCACAGTATATGGGCGGCGGGGAGTTTGCCGATGCCATGTCTATTATTGATAAGGCCGAACGGGACGATAAAGCTATGCAACGAGCCGCAGAACAAAAAAAGAGAATAGCTGAAGGCAATATCAATCATGACTTAGGCGCAATAGAACAAAAAGTACGAAAGGCTGTTTCTGCGCATCTGCGATGCGCTGGATTCCATCAACATAAAGGTCAATGGAGGAAAAAACGAAATGTCAAAAAAAGCGCTTATAAATAAAGAGGTCGATCCAGCGCATGAATTTGCCGCTCTGCTAAAGAAAATGTGCAGAGATGACGAAGTAACAGAAGTTGATACAGCTCGATTCCGGGAGTTAGCAATATCAAACAAGGATCTATGGCCATGTGTTACGCAGGCGATGGGCAATATTAGAACCCAACTTATAGACAAGATCAGTAGTAACATGTCAAAGGCCTTGCTTCTTTCAGAGGTCAGTGTACTTAAAAAGAAATTGGATTACGATGATGCATCACATGTCGAGAGGCTTCTTATTGATCATGTGACGACAGCATGGATTCGACTTGTCTATGCAGAAAACCTATACACTTCCACAGTTGTAAATAAATCCTTAAGCTTAAACGTTGCGCAATATTGGGAAAATTATCTGACAGCTGTGCATGGCCGATATATTAGAGCCGTAGAATCCCTTGCAAGGGTCCGAAAGTTGATCCGTAATCTGCCTCCCATCCAGATCAACATCGCCAGTAACGGTGGCCAGCAAGTCAATGTTCAGCAACCGAATAGTGCAGGAACGGGACAACCGGTGCACGATGATGGGGCCTGTCATGAATAGTTATATTCAAAGCAACGGAAGACATACGCTTAAGACGGTCGTTTGCTTCTCCTCGTCTAACATATCTTGCAAATACGTCAAAACCAGCGTAAGTAATAGCCTGCAACACGTAGCAACGTTCTTTGAAAATCAGATGGTAGAGAAATTGCCCAAACATTTTAGGTGCATTTATCCAGACATCCTTAATCGACTTAGGGAAAGGAGATAGGATGTCAATAAACACCTGTAGACAGAAGAGAATGACCGTTTATAGAGTCAGATTGATGATGGACGGCAAAGACCTTAACCGGACATTTAAACGCAAAATAGATGCTGTTCTGTTCGAAAGAGACATGCTTGTAAATGGGGGGCTTCCAAACTCAAAGGAATACACCTTCAAACAGGCCGCCGAAGAATGGATCTTAAAACACGCGGAAGTCAGAAAATCCGGCAGTGGAGTTATCACGGATAAGAACATGTTGAAGAACAACGTCTATCCCCATATCGGACATTTAAGGCTCGGAAAAGTCCACCCAATACACATTGATGACATGATCGCTAGCCTCCGAAAGGATAAGCGGCTCTCCAATTCAACGCTGAACAGGAACTTGTGTGTCGTTCGGACTATTTTTAATTATTGCCTCAAACGGCGCCTTATTTTTAATAATCCGATGACCGCTATACAACCGTTAAAAGTTGATGCCTGTGGTTTCAAGTTTTGGAGTTTAAAAGATGCGAACATATTTCTTGAATTTGCCAAACAGAAGTATGTTGAAAGCCAGCGAGCGATATATCTGATCTATTTAACGGCCTTAAACACGGGTATGCGCATGGGTGAGTTAATAGGGCTTAGATGGAGAGATGTTGATTTTGAGAACCACATTATGACCGTATGCAGGACGTTCAGTTGTCATGAGCGGAAGGTTCGTGAAACCACCAAGAGCCATAAGGTCAGACACGTTCCCATCAACAGCGCCATATTCGAGGAATTGAAAGAGGCTTATAAGAATAGGGGTAAGTCGGAACTTGTTTTCAATTGTAACGGATATATGCTTGACGCAGGAAACCTCCGTTCTCGTTATTTTGAGAAGGATATTCAGGCCTCTGATGTTCAACGTATCCGTTTTCATGACATGCGTCATACCTACGCAAGCCATTTTATGATGAACGCAGGCAATCCTTACGACCTTCAGAAGATCCTCGGACACAGCAGTTTAAGGATGACCGAACGGTATGCGCATCTCTCAAAGGCCTTCCTGGCAAGCAAGGGTAATATCGTTTCTTTTGGGGCTGATTCCAACGTTATCAAGGTGGAGTTCGCGGCCGCCGTTTAAAAGCATTTTGCGAAGAATTTGCAAAGAAATGAAAAACGCGAACCCACTTTTCAGTAAGTCCGCGTAATCATTGAGCAGGAGACGAGGGTCGAACTCGCGACTTTCACGTTGGCAACGTGACGCTCTACCACTGAGCTACTCCTGCGTAGATTCCGTTACACCAGCGGCGGCCTCGTGTCGCCGGTGGTGTTACGGAATCTAGCCCCGACGCATGTCGGGGCGTATATCTTTAATTACTTATCTAAGAACTTATAAATCCCGCCGCCTTTTTTCTTCTTTAACTCTAGCTCTCGTTTCTTCGCGCTGTCGACTTCTTCAAACTTTTCAATATAAAGAACTTTATAAGGTCTATTCGGAGCAGTCGACTTAACTTTACCGCTGTTATGTCTTTTTAATCTCTCTTCAACATCCTCGGTAAATCCGGTGTATCTTTTACCGTTCGTTTCGCTCTCCAAAATATATACGAAATATTCCATTTGCCACCCCCGACATCCGTCGGGGTAAGAGGTTCTAAGCGCTGCGCTTCCACAAAAAGGAACCGCATCGCTAAGAACCTCTAATGAGCTACTCCTGCATTTTCAAAAACGAGGCGTTGCTATATACACTTATCGTTGCCATTTCAACATAAATTTTAAAATTCGATGGCGCCCCGTTATTAATAAAAAAAGCTTGAAATTGTGGCTTATAAAATGATTAAAGAAGCTAAATGTCAAAATATCCTCGAAAATCAGCGATAGCCATTAAGCGCGCGAAAGAAGCGTTGCAAGAAAGCATAGAACATTTGCAACTCGCAGCTAAAGCCGCAGAGATCGGCACCTACACCTACGACTTCACTTCTGGAAAAAGATATTGGTCGCCGGAGCTATTGGCTCATTGGGGCTTCCCGGATGAAGAACCGGAATATCTCGCATCGGGAAACAAAATTTTCGACATTATTCACGAAGAAGACAGGGAATCGGTAATGTCGGCCCTAGATGCGGCGGACGATCCTAATAAGAACGGGATGGTCGACGTTGAATTTCGTATCAAGAGGTCGGACGGTTCGATCCGCTGGCTACAAGCCCACGGCCGCAATTATTTCAGCGGTAAGGGAAAGAATCGCAAGCCATATAAAAGTTATGGCGCTATGGTAGATATCACTAAGCTTAAATTAGCGGAAGAAAATTTGGGCAAGCTCAACCGAACGCTTAAAGCGTTAAGCGACTGCAGCCAGTCGATGATCCACGCCAGCAGTGAATCAGCTTATCTTAACGATATCTGCAGGATAATAGTGGACGATTGCGGATACAGGCTGGTTTGGATAGGGATCGCTGATAACGACATTAAAAAAAGTGTCTATCCGGTGGCATATGCAGGATTCAATGACGGGTATATCAGGGACTTGAACATTACGTGGGATGACAGCGAACGCGGCCGCGGCCCGACAGGCACGGCCATAAGAACGGGCAAGCCGTACATATGCAGAGATATGCATACGGACCCTAACTTCCTGCCATGGCGCAAAGAAGCTATCAAACGCGGTTACACGGCTTCTATGGTCGTACCCTTAATATTTGAAAGCCGACCGATCGGCGCGTTAACCATATACTCGAACGAAGCATCACCGTTCGATAACGAAGAAGAGGTGAAGCTGTTCACAGAGCTGGCGAACAACACGGCTTTCGGAATAAACACGATAAGGCTAAAGCTTAAAGATAAATTGGCGGAAGGAATATTAAAGCGCGACAAGGAAACTCTCGACAGGATAGTGCAGGAAAGAACTCTGGAACTCTTAGCTGCTCACAATGAATTGGATAAGGCCAAACGGCGGAAGGCTCGCGGCAACCGTTGCTCACGAACTTCGCAACCCGCTTGGGGCGATACTTTTGGCGTCGGCGAACATTAAGAGAAAGGCAAAGAACGCGCTTTTAGACCGCCACATTTTAAGCATCGAGAAAAAAGTGTCCGAAGGCGCCCAGATCATAGACAATCTTCTCTTCTATTCCAGGATCAAAAGCCCCTCATATCAGAAAGTCGGCGTCTTCGAGATCATCAACGAATGCATAAAGGAAACTCAAAAGCGCTTCGCGAAGAAAGTTGCGGTTAAGAAGAAATTGGACGCTATTAAACATCTTGTGATACAGGCCGATCCGACTCAACTGAAAGAAGTCTTCAACAACATATTGAACAACGCATACGATGCGGTGCCTGAACGGCAAGGGAGCATCGAAATATCCGCAGGCCGTGATGATAGAACGTTCGTCGCCCATATCAAAGACAACGGCGTTGGAATCCCCAAGGAACATATTCCAAAGCTCTTCGAACCCTTCTTTACCACAAAGGCAAAGGGAACGGGACTTGGGCTTTCAGTTTGCAGCCAAATCGCCGACCTGCACGGAGGCAAAATCGAAGTAGAAAGCAAGGTCGGTACAGGTACGACCATGAAGGTAATCCTGCCTGTGCGGAAATAATTTTTAAGACCTTGGGCCTTCGCCTTTAAGCACTTCTTCCATCTTCGTGTGATAATCGTAAACGCCTAAAAGATCGTATTGGCGGTGGTACACGTTCCCATGCATGCCGTCACCCTGTTTGGTGCACGTGCCATGTACAGGATCGTATATAAGCCTGCCCGTTTTGAACTCGTCGTTTCCACTGCCTGGATCGTCAAATGTATATTCTATCGTATGATCGGGAAGTTCCCTCCGCCCTTTCACTCCGATCACATGAACCCCGGTCAAATGCTTAACGTAAACGATCGCGGGACACTTATCGTCCAAATGGCGATCGATCGTACCGATCACCGTATTTAGCATTACCTTATCCTGAACAATTTTTTCATGTTTCCCTGGCCACTTTTTTGTTGTCCAGAGCAGTTTATTATTTTTAATATCACTCGGCAGGATCTTACTTATCTGTGCCCAAGATAGGCCCTTAACGTCGTGCAGATAGGTAATGGTCTCGCGCAAAACCGCTTTACGGCAGACAAAATGGCTGCCACGCTTGAACGACTGCGCGACATGGTGGATGCCTTCAAGTTCAACGGAACCGCCGAAGTTCCTTTCGATCTGGCCAAAATTTGGCGGAATATTGATAGACTCGGGCAAAGAAACGGGCTGAAACACTTCTTCCAGCGTAGTTTTCGGTACGACAGGGGCTTCTGGCGGAACATCTCTGCCAAAATACCGCTGCGATACGTTATGTATGTCTTCAATAGACACAAATATACTCCTTTAACTACTTATCGGCTACATGCAACCCTAAAGTTGCTAAATTCCTAAAACATTCCTAAAATGCGCAACTTTGGCATATCTCCCGGCCGATAATAATAATGAAGGAGAAGTTTGTATGGGTACGCCGATATATTACATAACTGGCAATTGCCAGATCTACGAATGCGATGTTCCCAAAGGCCAGGGCGAAGGCCAATGCACTTTAAAGAATGCGGACCCAAATGAAAATCACGCAAACGACCGGGACCTTGCGATGTCGTGCAAGGATAGGTCTTGCAGCATCTCGACGGTTCCAGATGAAAGAGATGACCCACAGGAAATACTAAAGTTCAGCTTACCCAGCGATGCTGTCGGTGTATATAGCGTGGGAGATGATAACTCGAGATTTCGATTCCTGAAGTCATGGGACATCGAACATTATAAAGAGAATCTCAAGGGTTTTTGTGCAGCGACAAAGAGCGATGGCACAATCAAAGTTCCCGGCATTAAGAACCCGAAGATACCGCCATACTTGCTAGACATTGGTGAAGCGGCTCCCATTCCCATGGTCAATATCCCTGTTAAAGATTATAAACTTGGCACTAGCATAGCGAAATACTTAACCTCTCTCGAAGATTCCAGCGGGCTAATTCAACATCCGGTCGCAGTGGTGATGTACTTCCCCGAAAAACTGGTTAACGAATTGAACAACCCGAAGACAAAATCGAACAAACTGCAAGAACTTATGGACCACTACTTGAGCAAAGGAATATACATATTCCCCTACGTAGTGCAAGACGCGGTCTTCGACGCGAACGGCGGCCCTACTCGCACGAATATCGGCGATACGGTAACCATCGCATATCTGCCGGCGTCGGCGTTCAAAAAGGGCATCCCGGCCATCGATCAGGAGAAGGATGCGATCGAGCAAAATCACACGATCTGCAAAACACATATCGATCCACTCATGCGTACGGAAAAATACCAGAAGATATATTCAGCTTATCTATCGCTGGCTGGAAAACTCTCGTTTGCGAAAGAATAAGCAAAAAGTTGCTTGTTTTTTACGGATTTTTAGATAAGACTAAATCCGTGAAGAAACTGGCGATGTTCATACTGCTCTGCCTACTAATATCGCCAGTCATTGCTCGCGCCGACGAACAAACACAGAACACATCAAAAGAGCAAACGGTTAAGATCACGGTGCCGGATAGCTACTACGCCAGAAAGTTCTTTCTCTTTCCGCTAGACCTTCCTTCTTACGTCGTGCGTGCCGCAACGTGGCCGTTGGGCGTAGGTTTAAAGGCGATGCAGGATAAGCATGTGCTTGAAAAAACGCTCAACTTTCTCTCCAACAAAGATAAGACGTTCTGGGTCTATCCCGTCATCGAAGGCGGTGCCGGCGACAGCTTCGGCGGCGGCGTAGGTATTAGGCACACAAACCTTTTTCATCGTGGATATCTTCTTGCCGCAACGTACAAGATACGAATAAATCTGGATCAAAATGCCGCGTTTTCTTTTGCTAAACCGAACGCGATTTCGCTATTCGGAAAATCTTTATCATATTCGCTCGGCGCGAACTGGCAGCGGCTTCTAAGCGCTAACTTTTTTGGCATCGGGAACGATAGCGCAAAGAATAACCAATCTAGCTATAGGTTGCACGACCTTGAACTGTTGTTCACGCTTTCATATGAGGTCATAAATAACTTAAGCATACTTCCCTATATCGGCTTCATTGACGACGAGGGAACGAACACGAACAATGGAAAATCCCCGGGCGTTCAGACGATGTTTTCACCTACAGAGCTATATGGGCTGTCGAACTGGCTGCGTTATATCGATTCAGGCATAAAGATAACACACGACACTCGCGATAAACTAGATTACCCTGAACATGGCGGGCTGCGTTCTTTTACATATCACCATTTCTTCTGCTTTAATCATCCCGATTTCAATTACGACCAATTCGAAGTTGATGTTCACCAATATGTAAGCCTTGGGCGCCCTCGCCAACTCTTCGCGTTCCATACCGGATGGGTTTTCCAGAACCCCAACGGGAGCGGCAAGATACCGTTCTACCGGCTGGCGACGCTCGATGCCGGCACACCGCTCCGCGGTTTCGTGAACGGGCGTTTTCGCGACCGCAATTCGGCGATTGTCAACGCCGAATACAGGTTCCCAGTTTGGACGATGATCGACGGCGTTCTCTTCTATGATACCGGGCGCGTATATCATTCGCTGAACAACATTTCGATCAACGCCTTAAAATATTCTGTCGGAGGCGGATTGAAGCTAAGCATACCGAAATTGGCGTTGTTCAGTGTGCAAGCTGGCTATGGCGGTGAAGGGATCAATCTTATGTTTGGTGCATCGAGGCCATTATGAAGAGAATATTTCCTCTTATGTTCGTATTCTTGCTCTGCGGTTGCGCATCTACGTACGGACTTAGGTATCCGCCCACGCAATGGCTAAGGGACACCGATAGAGAACCTATAGATCTGAAAGCGCTAGCTAAGGCGAACCCGAACATCATAAAGAGCAAGAGGGACATCGTCGATCAAGTGACCGATATCTTGAAGTTCTCGGAACAGATAAGCGATATGGCGGCCATGCCCGTCAAAGGCCACCGCGAATCTTACA
The DNA here is from genome assembly GCA_903868375.1 of uncultured delta proteobacterium. Classification (GTDB taxonomy): domain Bacteria; phylum UBA10199; class UBA10199; family 1-14-0-20-49-13; genus CAIPVD01. Next base: position 545 of record CAIPVD010000178.1, on the reverse strand, counting down.
ACCTGAACAACTTCGACGAGGTGGCAGACTCCACGTGGTTCACGAACAGGATCGGGCGCACGGGAAAACTTGATATCGAAGGCATGACAATATCGCCACATTTTCCTTTAACGATCACGGAAGTAGATATCGCCGAAAAAGGCCAGACGGTCCTGATATCGAAGGACAAGGACGGAAGAGCTTTGATCATCGAACTCGACCTTCCAGATCAGCCCGAGATCATAACCGCCTCCGAGGTGATCGCTTCCCGATTTCTTTATGCCGCAGGTTACAACGTGATCAAGAACGCGCTATTTCACCCTGCTTTGAAACAATTGCGGATAGATAAAGATGCCGTAGCGAACCGCCCCAATAAAATTCCCGAACCTTTCACAAAGGCCGATCTAAAGAGTATCCTCGCAGAACACAAACGAGCCGTGATCTTTGAGCTTCCGGACGACGACTTCTTAGGGCCTTTTTCGTTCCGCGGAAAACGTTACAAAGATACCAACGACCGCATTCCCCATGAAGATAGGCGAGAATTGCGCGCTTATAGGATCTTTGCG
>CAIPVD010000177.1 GCA_903868375.1 uncultured delta proteobacterium | reverse complement strand
TTAGGAGTTACGCAGTTGAATCGGAGAAAGATAAAAATTTTCAGAGTAACGACTAATATGTTTGGTAAATTCTGAATTATGTGCTATTTATGCTAACTTTCTTCTTGTATTCAAGCATTATGAAATTCAACTGCGTAACTCCTAATTTTGAAAGGTCATCTGATGAATCACAATTTGGCCCTGCAAGATTCTGTCATCCATTCTATCGATCCTGCATTCCGCATTAACGCTCCAATCCATAATATTTTTCGCAAGCCGGACCCAATAGTCGAATAATTTTAACAAGATTGTCATTCAGATTAGCAATCTGTTGGTGCATTTCTCCATTGATCCAAATCGTAGCCTCTGTAACACCCATGAATAATAAGACGATCCACTTGAGTGTGGGCTTTTGGGTTGGTTTTTTTAGTTGATTTGGAATAGTCTCTCCTGTTTCACGCATCCTTTTTCTGAGCATCCATTCCGCAATAGAATAAATCATGAGAGTTAAGACCATGATCATAGCAAGAGCTTCAATGCGCTCAGGCTTCTTGAGATATACCTCAGCAACTCTGAAACTTTTATCCTTGAGGAATCTAAAACCGCGTTCAACCGCTTGCTGACCTTTGTAATAGCTAAGGATCGTATTGGGATCGAGATTGAGGTCGTTTGTGGCTAGAATAAACCTTCCAAGCTTGGATTTTGCTTCGGCCACTTTTACAGAATTGAACTCGATTTCAGCCTCGATTTGATTGACTTCCAGAAGCTTTTCTCCATTTCTGGGCCTCCCTCGCGCCTTTCCGTTTCTCTTGGTGACCAATTTAACTGACAGATCCTTGAATCTACAAAAAGGATGCTCAGATAACCATAATTCTGCTTCTTTTATTGCATCTGCCTCACATGCGAACTCACGACGCTTGAGCTTGACCAGAGATTTCTCTGCTTGTGTTTTCTCCTTGGCAAGCTGTTTTTCAAAGGTCTTTTCCTTGCGTTCTTGCATCGGCTGAGATTGGAAAAGAACCCATTTCTGCGGGATACCACCATAATTCGAGGTTGTCAAGAAATATTTGTATCTCGAATCCAGGCAATCAACTAGATCGACTTCGCGATTCAGTAGACTCTCGCTCTCAGTTATTGTTGCAGGGATGCGGGTTATCCAGAGCATCTCGGTTCCGAGTTGCTTGATATTCTTCTCGCTATAGACGGCGCTGTCTGCTATGTAATAGGTGGCATCGTCCAAATTAAGGCCCTTCTTAATCATCATAAAGGCTTCAATGATCGTGTTTTTATCCGATGCATTACCGGAATGGGCTTTGGAAAAAAGAGGTATTCCATCCTGGTTCGTTACCAAACCGAGAACAAACTGCTTCAGGTCCATTCGGCCATCTTTGGAATGGCCTAACGTTATCTCGATAGCGCTCTGACCATCATATCCCTCATACTCACCTTGAACACTAAAGCTCGTAGTATCGGCATGAAGTCTCTGGACCCCTAGATCGAGGTGGCTCATCACATTCAGAGAGATATCATTGAAGAGTTCTGTGGGTCCGTACGCATAAATCGCATCAAGAGTTCTTCCCAGAACATCGTCGTTTAGATCAGCAGCCTTAACGCCTTCTCCGAGTAACCTTTCAGTAGGAAGATTTTCATAAAATTTAGAAAATAAATACAACCTCTGACCGACATAGGCCAAAGAATTCAAAACCATAGCTTTGATGACTTTTGAATGCTCCAGATTGTGATTTCTGAGCTTTGGAATTCGGTCATCTATAATCTCTGCAATTTCAAGTTGATCGAATACGCCAGCAACCAAACCCATGTGCTCCAGTGGAAGGGTTCTTATCTCCATTCTTGCTACCCCCACTGCGGGAATATAACGATATATTTAATAAAGCTTTGCAATAAATTTTAATGAAAATGTTTGGAAATTGGATCGTTAATGCGAAATGACGGGTGAATGAAAAGATTTTGTGAAGGCGAAGAGTATCGACTGAACCTGATGCTGGTGGAGCTGCCGTCCAGAGGGTGCAGGAGGCCAAACTTCGATAATCCCACTACTCTT
>CAIPVD010000176.1 GCA_903868375.1 uncultured delta proteobacterium | reverse complement strand
CGTTACATTCTCATGAAAGAGAAAGCGACGGATAACAATAAAGGCGATAATCAACAACCCACACGCGAAAAGTTGATTAGGCCGTGACGTGTGCAACTTCAGCCAAGAGTGGACACAATAGGCTCTTTTTAGGTTTGTAGTTTTGATATTGGTCTGGGTGGATAGTAGGTTATAATAAATAGCCTACTGAAAGGACCAAAATGAAAGAATCCACCCTTGTAGTAGATAAAAACGAAGTAACCCCTACTCCCGGCTCTGCCGCTAAACTAATCCGCGAAGTAAAGTATAAGACCCGCAAGCGTGTCTTTTCAGAAGACAAGATCAGGATAGTACTCGAAGGATTCCGCGGAGAGCTTTCAACATCAGACCTGTGCAGACGTGAGAGCATATCAACCGCCATTTATTATTCATGGCTAAAGAACTTTATGGAGGCCGGTAAAGCACGCTTAAAAGGTGACGGCTTAAGAGATGCCACAGCGAGCGAAGTTAAACATCTACGCGATGAGAACTCGCGCTTAAAAGAACTTCTGGGCGAATCCGCCCTTGAGAACCAGCTTCTTAAAAAAAGTCTGAATGCGTAAAGAGGGGCTGGCACAGATATATGGATGAGTATCAGAGAGAGGATCTAATAAGAAAAGTGGAGCTCAAGGAAGGCCATAGGCTGCAGATGTTGGGTGATCTTGGTATTCCCAGGTCCACTTACTATAAGTGGCGAAGGACTTACGATGAGGATGGTCTGAGCGGCCTTGCCAAGACAAAACCTCAAGCAAAGAATATCTGGAATAGACTTGCAGAGGATGAGATTAGAAGGGTCTTAGAGATAGCCCGCCTTCATCCGGAGCTATCTTCAAGGCTATTGGCTGTCAAGATTACCGACGAGGAAGACTTCTCTGTATCGGAATCCACTGTATATCGGATATTGAAGGAGAATAGCCTCATCGCTCCAAGACCGATGGCACAGTTACCGGCAGCCAAGGAATGGAGGCATAAGATGACAAGACCTGATGAGCTCTGGCAAACCGATGCTACCAATATCTTCATCGTGGGCTGGGGATACTATAAGCTTATACCGGTAGAGGATGACTACTCCCGTAAGATTATAGGTTATGATGTAAGACCTGATGAAACAGCGTTCAGCTTTACTGATGTGGTCGAGATAGCTATTGAGAACGCGAAACGTGAAGGCCATCTCATCGACAAGGATAATATGCCGCATCTATACACTGACAATGGTCCTGGCTTCACATCGGGTATTATGGATGAGTATTTATCTACTCACGGCATAAAACATATCCTTGGAACGCCATACCATCCTCAAGGGCGTGGCAAGATAGAGCGATTCAATAGACGTATTAAAGACAAGCTCTGCCTTGTGGTCTACTGTTCACCGGAGGAGCTTAAGCGAGCGGTTGATGAGGCTATCCCTGTCTATAACTCTACGCCCCATGAATCTCTCGCTAATGTGTCGCCGAATGATGTCTATGCCGGCAGAAAGGAGGAAATATTACAGAGACGCAAGGAAAAGAAACGTTTGACCTTGGAACGCAGGAAGAAGTATAATCTGGAAGGTAAAAATATTAACCAAAACAATGACCCAGACAAGTATCAAAGTGCAAATCTAAATAGGGTCTGCTGAAAAAAGCTAAAAAGGTTGCTTTTCCGACGGAGAATATGGTAAAATACATGGCAGAAAGATAAAATAAGTGCACGGGAATCAGGCACAGGGCCTGAAAAATCGTGCACTTTCAACGAAGGGAACCAGCCATGTACCGAGCGAAAAACCGGAGCGAAGAGTACTTGTTCAAGGAATTAATGCCGTTTGGAGGGCAATTAGCCGAGGGCAACCGATGGCTGAAGATCAAGGCGCTTATTCCCTGGGGAGAGCTGGAGCGGGAATACGCCGGTTATTTTGCGGCGCGCGGACGTCCGAGTCTGGACGGCCGTCTGGTGATCGGATTATTTTTGCTCAAACACATGACGGTATTGAGCGATAAGAATGTCGTTCTGGAAT
>CAIPVD010000175.1 GCA_903868375.1 uncultured delta proteobacterium | reverse complement strand
TTGGATGGCAAGGAGGTGGTTTCAAAATTACTATTATAAAGAACAGAAGTAGCGGCAAAAGCGGTATTATATGAAGAAATAAGCGCGATCAGGATGAAAGTTGGTACTGTGATCCAGCGATATTTCATAGTAATTTCCCTAAAGGGTCTATGAGCAATATATATGCCAATGATGGAGTTTAAGCAAGTCCATAACTAACTGATAATGCGATGTTTTTTTGTGAAATCGCCAGAGGCTTACCCCAAATTGATAAATCTATCCACTTCATGTAGGCAGTAATTTGACAGCTTCCGAAGTGCCAGCGAAGCTTAATGCGGGTTGACACTTTGGCAAAAAACCTTATACTTCCGGAAAAACTATGCCGATATACGAATATAAATGTACGAATTGCGGGAAAATTAGCGAATTCATCTTAAAGTGCGGCGATGCGCCGAGCGACGGCTGCAAGGCCTGCGGTGAAAAACGCCTGGAACGGGTCATGTACTCCACATTTGCCGTCGGAGCTACAGGCGGCGCTTCGTCATGCGATATGAAAGATATTTGCCCTTCACCATCGTCATCTTGCTGCGGCGGGCATTGTAAACATGGACATTAAAACAAAAGACCAGCTAGTTGAAGTTAAGCGGATACTTTCGCTTCCGATCGAAGATAGGATCGATGCGATAATCCATTCTCCAAATCCGGCCGAGCTTGTTCATGCGATGCCGGAAGAACAGGTTTGGCTGACTATTAAAAAACTTGGCGAACGCGAATCGCTTTCGCTTATTGCGCTCACCTCTGTCGATCAGCTTCAATATATTCTAGATGTCGAGCTATGGAAAAAGGACCGTCACGCAGAAGCCAGGTCGCTTGAATGGCTTTCGCTTTTAAAGGAGTGCGGCGATAAAAAAGTGCTGCAATGGGCCAGAGAAGCCGATTCCGATTCGGTCGTGCTTACTTTTCTGGAACACGTGCATATCGAAAAGAAGCAGGCGCAGGACGACGACCCGCTTGAAAGAGAGTGGCTCGAAGAGTTCCCGGTAATAACGATGGACGGCATGTATTATTTCCAGGCGCTTTCGCAGGCCGCCGACGAAGTGGTAAGGCCGGTACTTGCGGCACTTGCCAAGGACGATCACGAGTTCTTCCAAAAACTTTGTGAAGTGGTGATATCGGAACTTCGGTCGAATCTGGAAGAGGAGGCTTTTTCTTGGCGCACGAAGCGGCTTTCCGAAAAGGGATTCGTTTCCCTTGAAGAGGCGCTCTCTGTTTATAGTTATTTGAACGACCGTCAGATCGCTTCGCTTCCAAGGCGAAGTGCCGTTGAATCTACGACTACCGTAAAACAGCCGGTCTATCCGCTGGCGCTTGGCGGCGAATCTTATCCAATATTCATGTTGGCGCTTTCCGGTATAAAAGATGAACGGCTGAAAGAAAATATATTTAACGAGCTGGCTGCCATCGCGAACAAGGTGATCGTGGCAGATGGCAGGGCCATCACACCGGAAACCATCGAATCGTCGCTTAAAAAGGTGATGGGATTCGTGAATATAGGGCTTGAACGCTTGAGCGGTGCGGACCCTCACAAGGCGGCGACGGTCTTAAATGAACGGTGGTTGTTGCACCTGTTCCAGGTCGGCTTTAGCGTCGTCTCTAAACTTAGGCAGATGGCAAGAAAGTTCGTGACCGCCGGTTGGCCTTCGGCGGTTGGTGGCGACCTGAACCTGCTCGACGAGCCGCTTGCCTTAAGCGTTCACGGTGTACTTAAAAAAAGGCCGATGTATTTTGCAGAGGAAAATGCCGAAGGTGAGTACCGTGATTTTAAGAGCATAGATGAAGTCCGCGAAGTGGAGCGTTATATCGAACGCGCCGAATATATCGGAAGCCTTTTTGCAAACGTCTTTAAATTGTCGCCGGCAGATGTGCAGGTGGCGGTAGAAGGCAGAGAAGATTTTCATTGGAGCAACGTGCTCTTAAACATCTGGGCGAAGGGCAGCGCTACCGGTAATTATAAGTTCTCTCCGGTAACAGAAGATGAAATGCAAAAGGTTTTAAAAAATTCTTGGAGTTCGTCCGATATGGAATCTTCTATCAGGTCGTTCAAGACGGATATAGCCGATAAATTCCTGCACTGGCTCTTCGAGCGCCAGCCGAAGATGAATTCAAACGACGAAAAACACTGCCGCATATTCGTGGAAGAATGCTTCAATAAATTCTTAGAGGAGTTCGGAGAACTTTTGGGAGATGAGCCGCTTGATTCGAGATATATCCAATCGATCTGGGTAGTTCCAAAAATAGATTAATGCTTTAGCGGTTCGAACATGTCCTTACCGGCTCCGCATTCGGGGCAGACCCAATCTTCAGGTAGTTGCTCGAACGGAGTTCCTGGCTCTACGCCGTTATCCGGGTCGCCTTTTACTGGGTCGTACATATAGTCACAAAGCGTGCATTCAAATGTTTGTAACATAGATTTTGTCTCCTTATTTCACTTTACCCTTTATCTTAATTTGGCTATGTTTGCAATAGTTATGAAAAGAAGCGAGTTCGAAAACGTCGTTGAACGGGCATTGTCAGGCTTGCCGCAGGAATTTTCCGAAAAACTTGAGAATGTTGAGATAACGATAGAAGATAAGCCTTCGTTTTCGATGGGAAAGAAAAGCCTGCTCTTGGGGCTTTATCAAGGTGTTCCGTTGGGAGGCCGGGGGAGCTATTATGCCGGCGTGTTGCCCGATAAAATAACGCTCTACCAGAAGAACATCGAGGCGGTTAGCGGAGACGAAGCGGAGATGATAGAAGAGATACAAAAAACGCTGCTCCATGAGATCGGGCATTATTTTGGGATATCAGACAAAAAATTACGTCAACTTGGATATTGATCAAAGGGGAAATATGACGAACATACTGAAACATGTTTTATCTCTTCCAACGGCGCCGTTCCACGAAGAGTACGCGGCTGATTACGTGAAGGGCGTTTGCAAGAAACTTGGAGTGAAGATCCGGGCCGACAAGGCTGGCAATCTCGTGGCTCATTATAAACGTGGCAAAGTGGTGCAGCCGGTCGCACTTACCGCACATATGGACCACCCGGGATTCGAAGTCCTGTCCGCATCTTTAGGAAAATGTGTCGTCGGTATCTTGGGCGGGGTTAATTTGGATTTCTTTGCCGGTGCAAAGGTTTTCGTAAAGACGGACAATGGAACTGTGAAAGGCGTTGTTGCAAAGAAACCTCTTAAGTCAACGTGGCATAAAAAGAGCTGTTTTGAAGTGAAGGTGAGTGGGCCGGTCGGAAAGGGCGATTTTGGATGGTACGCGGTTACGCCTTTCAATTTGAAGAACGGCATCGTTCACACGAAATCCGCAGATAATCTGGCAAGTACCGCGGCGCTGCTTGAACTTTTGACAACGCTCGTTAAAAAGAAGATCGCTGCCGATCTGCGCTGCATATTTACACGAGCGGAAGAGGTCGGTTTTGTCGGCTGTATCGCTTTGGCCGGCCACGGCATTATTCCAAAGAGCATCCCGATAGTCGTGCTTGAATGCAGTTCTGCCAAGGCTGCAAAGGTCGATATAGGCGGAGGGCCGGTTGTCCGCGTTGGCGATAAGCTCTCGTGCTATTCTTCAGAAGTAGATTGCTGGCTCAAAACGGTGGCGCTTTGCCTTGTAAAGAAGAACAAAAGATTCAAATTCCAGCGCGCTCTTCTTGGCG
>CAIPVD010000174.1 GCA_903868375.1 uncultured delta proteobacterium | reverse complement strand
TTAAGTTTATTTTCGCGAATATCTTATCCTTCGCGAATGTATAATCGCAAACGATCGGGCTTTTCATCTCTTTTAGCCCTTGCTGCTGCTGGAACCTGCTCAAGAGAAAGAAAAGCTGCGTCTTGAACGCGTTCTGCTTTCTGTCTTTATAAAAGTCGGTGAGAAACGGATTTTTTTCCGCAGGTTCGAACACGGCCTCCGCGTTCAGGTCTTTGGCGAGCATGTTGACAAGCGTTGTCTTGCCGGCGCCTATTGGCCCGTCGATCGCGATATATCTGTGTTGCATAGGTTGAACGGGCTATATCAGGATTGTCTTTGCCTAGACAAGTGGAAAGTTAGGTTCAAAAAATCTTCTATGGAAAGCTCCTCCGGCCGCTTTGTCGGCGCGATGCCGGCAAGTTCGAGGATTTGAGGTGCGTCTTTTGGAATAGTATTTCTTATCATCTTGCGCCTTTGGCCAAAGGCTGTTCGCACGACCTCTCTAAAAAGCTCTGGATTATCAATATGATATGGCGCCGGATTCGTGAACTCCATGCTTACAACGCTTGAAATAACTTTTGGCGGGGGGAGAAATGAGCCGGGCGATACATCGAAACATATCTTCATCTTTGCCGCCACCTGCATCATTATCGAAAGAATTCCGTAATCTTTATTCCCGGGTTTTGCGGTCAACCTTTTTGCAACTTCCTTTTGGACCATAACAAGCCCACGGCTAAAAAGTTGTTTATCGTCCTTCAGTTTAAATAATATCGGCGTTGAGATGTTGTAGGGGAGGTTGCCGCAGAAGAGGAAGTCAGAAGTCGGAAGTAAGAGGTTCGATGAAAGCAATGAAGCAAGATCTACTTCCAAAAAATCTGCGTTGATAATCTCGACATTGCCCCACTCTTTCGCCTTTTCGTTAAGTACTGCGACCATTTCAGGATCTTTTTCCACTGCGATCACGTGGCCCGCTGCGCGAGATAAAAATTTTGTTAGGTTTCCAGTGCCAGGGCCTATCTCTAACACGGTGTCTTCTTTTGTTGGAGCGAGCGTTCTGACTATTTTTTCAACGGTAGGTTCAGCGATAAGTAAATGCTGGCCGTATGATTTCTTTAATTTCATTCTAGTTAAACACCGATCTCTTCGTTCGCAATAGCTGGGATCGAAAGATCGCTCACCTTGCCCATCTCAAGATATCTGGCACCTACATAGGCGATCATTGCGGCATTGTCCGTGCAATATTTCATGCTGGGTAAGAATAATTTTATCCCGTTCTCGTTGCAAGCATCGATAAGCCTTGCCCTAAGCGCGCTATTTGCCGCGACACCGCCTGAAATTATCACCGCCTTGCATTTTTTTTCCGTAGCAGCGCGAATGATCTGCCTGCAGATAATCTCAACGACCGTATGCTGAAAACTTGCGGCGATATCCGCTACGGTGTCGGAAGATATAGTCCCCTTCCCCGATATTTTTTTGAATTGCAGCATCACCGCAGTCTTAAGCCCGCTGAAACTAAAATCGTATTCGCCGATTTCGAAGACAGATGCACCGGTGGAAAACCTTGGCAATGAAAACTTGAACGCCTTGGGGTTGCCCGACTTTGCTATCCGGTCGATGATTGGGCCACCAGGATAACCAAGCCCCAAAAGTTTTGCCACCTTGTCGTACGCCTCGCCCGCTGCATCGTCTCTCGTTGCGCCAAGCATCTTATATTTGCCGAACTCTTTGACCAGGTAGAGGCTCGTATGCCCGCCGGAAACCACCAGGCCTATATGTGGATAGGGGATATTTTCGTGTTCAATGTGCGCCGCATTCAAATGGCCTTCAAGGTGATTGACGCCGAAGAAAGGTTTTTTATTGGCGTATGCCAGAGCCTTTGCGAAAGAAAGACCGACAAGTATCGATCCGATAAGACCTGGCGCTCGCGTTGCAACGATCCCATCTATGTCTTTTAATGAAACATTCGCTTCACGAAGCGCCTGTTCCAAAAGAGGGACAACCATCTCCATATGCCTGCGCGATGCAAGTTCGGGGACAACGCCGCCAAACCTAGCGTGGATCTCATCTTGCGAGGCAACGATGTTGGAGAGGATCTCTTTCGGAGACTTAAGAACAGCAACCGCAGTTTCATCGCAAGATGATTCTATGCCTAATATTATCATCGCTATTTCTCTTGAGGCTTGTTTTCTTTGGGCGCTTCGGTCTTTTGTTTTTCGACTCCGGGCGCAAGCGGGTAATTATATGCATCGCCGCCTGATCGCGGAGCAGCCAAATCGCCGCCTTCCGCAGGCGCTTCCTTCTTCTCTAAACGTTCAAGGCGTTCCTTTGCACGAAGCGCTTCATCTGAATTTGGTTTGTCCTTAATGACCTTATTTAGGAACATCTTTGCGTCGTCGGCCATACCAAGTTCTGCAAAACAATATCCCTGCTTTAGCTGCGCACCCCAAACCTTGTCGGACCTTGGGTATTTATCTACAACGGCCTGAAATTCCTTGATCGATTTTTGATAATCCTTCATCGCGTAATAACATTCGCCGATCCAGTATTGAGCATTCGACGCCATCTCGCTCTTTGGATAGGCCTTAAGAAATGACCTGAATGAAGAAACCGCCGTTAAAAAATCGCCGTTATGAACCAGGTCTAAACCCTTCTGATAACTTTCGGCCTCGTTCGAACCTTGAGGTAACACCTTGTTAACTGCCTTCGAAACCTGAACGTCATATATCTGCAGGCGTTCCTCGATAGCGAGAAGCCTGTCCGACATGTCGCGCCTAAGCCTGTCGTTCTCTGTCTGCATCTGTTGTATCATGTGGCCATTTGCTTCTATCGTTCCCTTGATCGACGCAAAATCCTGTTTGATCTGTTCGACGGTTGAGAGCGCTGCCGCAACTTTTTCATTCCTCGAAACGGAATCGGCCTGCATCTGTTTTATCGAATTTTCTAATTGATCGAGCTTATCTTTGACGGGATCGGCCATCGCAGAAACGCAGAGCATAAGAATTGATAGACAAACAAACACCTTGATATACTTCATAATACTATCCTCCATTTCATACAAACAAAAGACCACAAGGAGGATATACCATCCTTGTGGTCTTTTCAAATTCTAATTCGGGAAATCCCTCGACTCGTCCATCAAAAAATATGGGCTCGCTCGGGATGACCTTCGCTCCGCTCAGGTCACTTCGCTACGAATTCGTCGCGCCTGTTCTGTGACCAGCACGATTCGTCATGACAAGCAGCGATCGGCCTTTCTTTGCCGTAGCTGATCGTCGATATGCGGCTAACATCTACCCCGAGATTTGTGAGGTAGCTCTTTGCGCTCTTCGCACGGCGATCGCCCAACGCGATATTGTATTCTGCCGTTCCACGTTCATCGCAGTTGCCTTCGATAACAACGTTGGTCTTCTTGTTGCTTTGCAGCCAATTTGCATTGGATTTTAAGATCCCTTCATATTCCGACTTAATGTTGTACTTGTCGAAATCGAACTGGATTCTCTGCAAGCCACTAGCGCCACCGCCTGCGGTCTTGGTTGTTTTGCGTGCGCATCCTGTGACAGCCAAACCCGCTACGAGGGCCAGACCGATCACCACCACTGCCAGTCTTTTTGTTGTGCTCATTTCTCCTGCCTCCTGTTAAAATTGTTAATAATTTAAATTATTTAGCCGCTAACACAAATGCCGCGAGCAACTAATATGGGTGACTTTATACAGAATATGTATAGAATAAGTCAAGAGAAAATCTGCTAGTTTTTTAAAGCGTTATACGGTAAACATAAAGGGCAAATGGCAAAACATACCATAATCTTAGATAAATCATATCTGTTGCAGAACGTTTGCAGGACCATTCTTGTGAACCCAAGCCACTTTGTAGAGGCCGCCACATATCTAGAAGATATCGATGTGCTGCTGCGCGAGCAAAAATTCGACAACATAATTTTGGGCGAAAGTGCATATATCGAAGAAGAATGGAACCTGCTTGTTGCGCGCAATCCATCTATTAAGGGGATGAAGAAAATTTTTATCAACGAGGCCGATACTACTCCGCAAGGATTCTCTCTTTTAAAGCGCCCGTTCAAGCCATTCGAGTTATTTGATATCTTGGAAATTTCTCATCCGCTTGACCCAGAGGAACTGATCAAACACACAACGGATACTCCATTCAACGACCGCCGCGTCTTTCAGAGGAATATAATTGAAACAAATGTTTACTTCGATGACGAGTTCGGCAAACCGATTACGTACCTAGCTGCGAAAGATGTTAGCCTTGGCGGACTATTTCTGGAAGGAAGCATACCTCTTCAAGTCGGAGCGCTCGCGTTCTTGTCGTTCGAGCTGAACGGTGAAAGGATATCGACGACCGGGCAAGTTGTTAGGCGCCCGACCGGCGGAATTGGAATTAGATTTTTGGGGCTTTCAAAAGAGGCTGAAAGCATCATCAATAAATTTCTTGGTTAACGCGATTTTTTCTTCTTTCCGTTCATCTCTTTCTCTATTGCCGCCATTCTTTCTTTTATTGCCTTCAGTTCATGCTGAACGGCGGGGATGCTCTGAACGTTTTCAAGAGTAGGCTTCACTTTTTCTTCAACAAAACTTTTCACGTGGGTAAGTTCCGTTGCAACAAGCTCCTTGATTGCAGCGCCGCCCGATTGGATAAGATTTCGCAAGGTATCAAGCGGCAAAAAGCTTCGCTTTCTTTTTTCTTCTTCAAAGATTATCTGTGCAAGCGTCTGCCCCGTTATATCTTCTTTCGTGGAATTATCGAAGACCTGGACTTCGTCGCCACGTTTTACTAGTTCCGCGATATCTTCCAGCGTGACGTAGGTGCTGCTAGACGTATCGTAAAGCTTTCTATTATGATAACGCTTGATCGTTCTTTTCATGGATCACTCCTTGGAAGAAATGCTGACGCTATTATTCTCGTCGCCCTTCTTTTTCTTGAATATGTGGTGCTGTTCTCTCACGAAGACTATCGCCGCAGCGATAAGAAACGTGAATACAAGTTCGTTCCATCCAAAACCTGTGAAAAATTGTTGTATCGTTGGCATGTGCGGTATTCTATGCGAATGCTGCTTTCTTGTCTATGATTTATTGGAATGACAATGACGGAGTGCGTCAAAGAAATGTTCGAAAGGCCATATTGATTAGAGACTAATTATTCAGCTCTGCATTGCTGACTTGCAAAATATATCTTTGCGGATGGTAAAAGTGTTCTTAAAATATCCCTATTGTGCTCCATCACTTCCTGAGATTGCATATCTGGCGTAAAGCTTTCCGCGGCACATTTCATTATATCAAGCATGTCGAATGGGAAAAATGCAGGATAACTTACCGCCCTACCGTTAATTGTCAAAATTCCGTACTTAGAAAAAAATGCTATGTTGCTTTTGTTTACATATCCCGCTTCAGTTAGCGCTGGTTCATCATATGCTATCACTAGGCCATTGGGAGTGGCTTCAACTCTGGCATATTGATCACTCAATCCAAAGGATTCGTTGCACTCGCCATTATATAAAAATGGGCCGGCACTAACTGATCGCCAATCTTTGACCCCGCAAACAGGCCAATCTTTTTCTTTATCGGTGCTTACAGCATGTTCAGCCGTTTCATCACTTTTGCAATTAGATACACACTGTCTATACAGTTCTAGGTCGTTATATTTTGGATCGCTGGAACAAACACCAACACATTTTCTGAAAAGATCGTCTGCCATATGCATCTCCTCCAATATTTTTATGACAAAGAAGTCATCCTCATACAGTTATGTTCGACCTGAACTCTATCGAACGTGCAAGTGTTGATCGGTCGACGTATTCGATATCACCGCCGAACGGTATGCCGAAGGCGATGCGGGTAAGTTTAACGTTCAGTGGCTTGACCACTTTTGCGATATAAAGAGACGTAACCTCACCCGTTGTTGTCGGGTTCGTGGCGATGATAACTTCTTTGATATTTCCCTTTCCGATCCTTGCGACAAGTTCGTTTATCCTGACCTCGTCCGGGCCAACACCATCGAGAGGCGAAATTGCACCGTGTAGGACGTGATAGACACCTTGAAATGCTCCGCTCTTTTCTATTGCGGTCACATCCTGCGGCTCTTCGACCACGCAGACTATCGATTTGTCGCGTTTTACATTTGCGCAGATAACGCAACCTTTATCTTCAGTGAGATTGTAACATTCAGGACAAAATCCGATACGATCCTTCGCATCTTTGATAGCCGCCGCAAGTGAAAGAGCTTCATCCTTATTGCAGCGGAGGATATGGTACGCAAGGCGCGTTGCCGTTTTTTCGCCAACACCCGGCAAGTTACCAAGTTCTTTTATGAGTTTAACGATAGGGTCCATTATTATTTTATCTTTATCTCTTTTATCTCTGCGCCGAAGATGTTCGCCGCTTCTTTGATAACATCGTGCTTTAGCGCCTCTTCTTTTATTCCGCGGTGCTTCGTGACCAGCTCTTCGTTCGCCTTTTTCTTGTTCTCTACAGCAACTTCGTTAGTCGCGCTGTCGAACTCAACTTTCAGCTTTAGCGGCTTCTTAAAGAAATCGAGCGCCAATTTTTCCAAGAAAGATTTTCTATCTTCTTCCATAAGCCTATCGCACGCGAACGACTTGTTCTGGAATTTTATCACAAGGTCCGCATCTTTAATTATGCCGCCGGTGCTTTGTTCCAGGAACGAAGCTACTTGTGGTTTATGAAGCCTTAGCCAATCGATGAAATCTGCCCATGAGCCGGTGGCCGGGGCAGAAGTTGATAGTTTATGGTTTATAGTTGATAGCCTGTTTGTTTCTACTTGTGGCGGTTGCACTGCTGCCCGTTGTGCGTTTATAGTTGTCTGCTGCAGCGGCTGTTTACCACACAGTTGATCGACCTTCTCTAAAAGTTCATCGACCGATTGGACCGGACGCACCTGCGTCATATTAATAAGCATGACATCGAGGAGCATTTTAGGAAGTTTTGCACGTGCGATATCTTCGGCGCCCCTGAACGCAATGTTGAACCACTGCTGGCACTCTTCTACCGAAACACGGTCCGCCATTTCTTTGAGGAACGTGATATCGAAGACCTTTACAGATGCCGGAATATCCTTACATGTCTTGACCACGATAAGCTTGTGCAGCGCATTTAAAAGTTCGTTAGCAAAGCGGCTCAAATTTTCGCCATTTTGAAAAAGTTCGTCGGCAAGGCCTAGCACCGTCTTTGCATCGCGATCGACTATCGCTCTAACCGCCGCGATTAACTGTTTTCTATCGAGGAAACCGAGCAGGCCTTTAAGGCTTTCATATGTCAGCTTCTTACCTGAATAAGCGATCGCCTGGTCGAAGAGAGATTCCGCGTCGCGCATCGAGCCTTCGGCCTCTGCCGCTATCACTTCAAGGCACGCATCTTCCGCATCTATTTCTTCCGACTTTGCTATTTGCTTAAGCGTTTCAACGATCTTTTGCCCGGTGATGCGCCTGAAATCGTAGCGCTGGCAGCGCGATAAAATGGTTGCAGGAATTTTATGAACCTCGGTCGTTGCAAAGATGAAGACGACGTGTGCCGGCGGCTCTTCGAGCGTCTTAAGCAACGCGTTGAAAGCCGCGGTCGATAGCATGTGGACTTCGTCTATTATGTAGATCTTGTATTTACCGGTCGATGGAAGGAACTTAACGCGTTCGCGTATCTCTCTAACATCGTCGACGCCCGTATTCGATGCGCCGTCTATTTCCTGAACGTCTATTGATGTCCCGTTAGTTATATCGATGCACGACTGGCACTTGTTGCATGGCTCCGGCGCTGGAACTTTAACCGGCTCTTTGCAATTGAGCATCTTAGAGAAAATTCTAGCAAGCGTCGTCTTGCCGATGCCACGAATACCCGTTAGCAGATACGCGTGGTGAAGGCGGCCGCTTGCAACCGCGTTCTGCAATGTGCGCGTGATATGTTCTTGACCTATCACCTCGGCAAACGTCTGCGGCCTGTATTTTCTAGCTATGACTTGATAGGACATTTTACTTTGACCTGTTCTTTAAATATTCACGGCCCTTGCCAACTTCTACATTGATCGGCACGTTATTCTTGCAAAGAGGGCAATCCTTTTCGTCGAACGACTCTAAATTCACATTGATGAGCGCGTGTATTGGAGCGCCGACATCTGCATCTTTCACGTTGCCTCTATTAACGAGCGCTGCGCAGGCAAGCACATTGCTACCCAGCGCCTTTGCCGCATCGATGACTTTTTTAACGGAGCCGCCGGTCGTGAGTATATCTTCAACGACCAGAACTTTCTTTCCGGCGATGAGCTTATCGTAGCCGCGCTTGAAGAATCTTTTCTTTTCGCCATCTAGCGCCACTTCTTCTTCGGCAAAGACGCCGCAGATCTCTCGTCCTTCCATCTCGCTTAAGAAATGAGCGACCCATTGCGCCAAAATAACGCCACCAACGGTAGGGCCCGCTACAGCTTCGACCCCTTTACCTTTGAACTTTTCGGCCATCATCTTGCAAAGCGCCGAGATATCTTTCGTGTGTGGATAGACCGCGTCTTTATTGATATATGCGTTCCCGTGCTTGCCGGAGGCATAGACGACATGCGTATCTATGATAATTGCCTTTAAGTCTTTTAGTATCTGGGAGGGCTCTTTCATAGGTAGCGCCTTGCTTAGCAAAAAGGCGCCACCCCTGCAATAGTTTAATTTAGGCGACTAAATCAGCTACCCACTTCTTCTTCGCCGTGCACTTGTCGATACAACTTGGCGGCGTTTTCATCTACGGCTGCTATCATTCTAAATGCGGCTATTGTTTTGCTAGGTCCTATTTCGATATGTTGAAATTCCTTACAAGCATAAACTTGGGCTAATTCTGCGATGGCTACTTTAGCTTGTTCCTTTTCATATGGATCCTTAGCTGTCTGCATCCTTTCGATCAAAGATCTTACAGCGTGCCCATTTCCTTTTTCCGCTTCTCCATATATTGCCTGAATTGTGTCCTTTATTTCTTCTTTTCTTATTGATCTTACATGTTCCCAGATTTCTTCCTTCGCTCTAACGTTGCCAACCATTGTTAATTGGATCAATCCTGGCAAATGCATTTCCTTAACGCTCCAATCAACCATTTCATAGAGCCTTTGTTTGACAACTTCATCTCTTTTGGCTGAATCAAGAACGGCATCGAATGCATTCCGGCTTAAATATGCAAGCTCAACCAACTCATTCAGTGCCGATATATTTTTATAGTTCCCATAAGTTAGCCATAACATGGAGCTAAACTTTGCATAATCGTCAACTGAAACATCATATGCCCATTTTCTTGATACCCCTGCAAAGTTAAAATCTGCCAAAAGACGGGCTCCAACAGCTCCATTAGTATTTATTGCGCGGTGGAATACTTTAAATCCATCAAGGCCGGCTAAAAGTCCATGAAGTTCTGTCTTTGCAGACGCATCGCCAGCTATTGCAAGCTCAATGACCTGTTCAATGAACTGTTCAATGGTTCGCGTACCTGCGCCCGCACCTACTGGGCCTCTTCCAATCGTTCGAAGCGTTCTATCATTTTTAGGGTCACCGACTAGGGTCGCAAGTCCCAAACCATTTTGATCGACAACGGTTGCACCTGTCGGTGAGGATGCTTTGGAGTCATTCTTCATCGCATCGTTAATAGCATCGGCATCTGCCGCAAATAGAGACAATGACGATGGCCTGTAATTTAGCGCACCAAATGCCTGCTGCTGGACCATATCGGCAACCGGAAGCGTTCCAGCATTTGGCGCTACAGTTGCGCCACCGATGATAGGTGATGCTAACGCGCCCGTAAAAACCTGCGTTGGATTTAAAGTAACCGTTCCCATAATATTCCTCCTGTTGGGTAGTATATCGGCACCCCGCAAAATAAGTTGCTAACTTTTTTAACTTTTTTTGGCACTTTTTTGTACCTAAAACAGCTGACTAAATGGTCATTTACCATGCCGCAGGCCTGCATCCCCTCTAAAATAAGGAACTCGAAGAGTTTTCTGTCGTCGTGGATGGGAACGCCCCACTCTTTGTCATGATATTCTAGATAGAGCGGATCGTCACCAGGCCATAAGCATCGAGTGATGGGCATAATAAGTTAAGATAATTCGGCCACGATCTTCTTCACCGCATCTGCAGGAGTGCCGATCTCTTTCGGCGGGTTGGTGATCGGTCGCCCTATCACTATATAATTTGCACCAGCTTTCACCGCTTCGCCAGGTGTCATGATGCGCTTTTGATCGTTCGCCGCCGCCCATAAAGGGCGAACGCCGGGAGTTACGATCAAGAAATCATTTCCGCAAGCTGCGCGAATCGCTTCTATTTCTAACGGCGATGCGACAACGCCATCTAATCCGGCCTGTTTCGCAAGCTGTGCCAGGCGCACAACAAGGTGCTTTAGTTCCAGTTCATCACGGACGTTATCGAAACCAAGCTCATTTATCGTCTTGGCGTCGAAGCTTGTAAGTATCGTTACACCTATCACTAGCGGCGGCGTAATACCCAACGTCTTCGCCTCTAAAATGGAGGCTTCTTTTGCCTTCGCCATCATGGGCACTCCGCCCAAACAATGAACATTGAACATCCAGGACCCTGCGCGTGTTGCTGCTTTGGAGGCGCCTGCCACTGTATTTGGAATATCCTTAAACTTTCCGTCGAAAAATATTTTTCCGTACTTGGATATTTCGCGGACGACCTGCGGTGCGCCCTCGGACATTAGTATCTCGAGCCCCACCTTCAACGCTCCGACATTTGGCCCAACATCTTTTGCTATATTTACTGCATCGGCAAGGCGAGAGGCGTCGAGCGCAACTATTATCCTATCTTTTGGTTCCATATAATTTCCCTTTCAGTTCCTTCAATTTTTTAACCTGGTGTCGGTTCAAATATTTCACCCGCCCCATCATCTTTGCAAGAGCCGCTACCTTTGCGGTGTGCTCCAACTTTTCGAGCCTGTTATATGCTTCGTTTAACGAAGAACCGAAAGCCATCGCTCCATGTCTGTCGAGAATCACCGCATTGGAATTTTTGATGACCTTCTTTATTGCTGCCGCACCTTCGTAAGAAGACGGCGTTGCATAAGATGCGGTGGAAATATTCCCCATCATAACGAATGTTTCTGGGAGAACCGCTTTGTCGAGCTTAATTCCCGCAACGGACAATGCGGTTACATGCGGCAAATGTGCGTGAACAACGGCTTTTACATCTGGCCTTGAGTTGTAGACGGCAAGGTGTGTAAACATCTCGCCCGATGGTTTGTTTTTTCCGGAAACAACCCTCCCGGAAAGATCGATCACAACGATGTCGATGGGATTCAACTCGCCCTTCGGTACGCCTGTGGGTGTTATCAAAATTTTATTAGGAGCTATTTTGCAGCTGATGTTTCCGTCGGTTGCTGCAATGAACCCTTTTTCTGCAAGACGTCGCCCGATCTCGCAGATGTTTTTTCGTTCGTCCATATTTCTTTAGCCACCTTTGCTATACCTTCCGCATCTATCCCATACTTCGACCTAAGCAGGGCTTGAGGTCCCTGTTCTATGAATTTGTCCGGGAGTCCTAACATTTTTAAATTTACATTCTTAATGCCACATTCAACCAACCATTCGCCTATCGCGGAACCAAAGCCTCCTGCAAGCACGTTTTCTTCCACCGTTAGCCAGTTGGAACAATTTTTTGAAAGGTTCAGCAACATTTCGGTGTCCAGCGGCTTAACGAAGCGCGCATCAATGACAGAGGCATCAATGCCGAGCTTCGCAAGTTGTTTCGCGGCCTCGACAGCGCTCCAAACGCAGTTGCCTATGGCAATTATGGCGATGCCAGAAGTTGCGTTTCCGTGAATCATTTCCATCTTACCTATCTCTATTTTTTTATATTCTTTATCTACCGGCACACCTACCGCACTTCCGCGGGGATAACGAACGGCGCACGGTTTTCCAGAATAAATGGCGGTATAGAGCATGTGTTTAAGCATGTTCTCGTCGCGCGGGGCCATAACGACCATATTCGGCATCTGGCGCAGAAACGAAAGATCGAAAACGCCGTGGTGTGTTGGGCCATCGTCTCCAACTAACCCTGCACGGTCTATCGCAAGCGTCACGGGCAAATTCTGCAGGCAAACATCGTGAAGCACATGATCGTATGCGCGCTGCAGAAATGAAGAATAGACGGCAAATACCGGCCGATAGCCTTCCGTAGATAACCCTGCAGCAAAGGTAACTGCGTGCCCCTCTGCAATACCGACATCGTAGAACTGGTCAGGGAGCGCTTTCGCCATTGCTTCAAGTCCGGTACCTGTTGACATTGCGGCAGT
The DNA here is from genome assembly GCA_903868375.1 of uncultured delta proteobacterium. GTDB lineage: Bacteria > UBA10199 > UBA10199 > 1-14-0-20-49-13 > CAIPVD01. Next base: position 3,813 of record CAIPVD010000174.1, on the reverse strand, counting down.
GATACCGACAATTGTTTTATCTTTCTTTGCAAGCTCCAGGATCGTTTCTCCAGCCGCCTGCGTGTAAGAAATTTTTCCATTAGATGAAAGCACCGCGCCCGTTTCTTTATTGAACGGGGCGACTCCGTGGAACTTGGTCGGGTTCTCTTCGGAATGTTTATATCCAACACCCTTCCTTGTAATTACGTGGATCAGTATCGGCGTCTCGCCGATGGGCGTTTCGTTTATGTCTTTAAAGACCCTTATTAATTCATCCAAATTGTGGCCGTCGAGCGGGCCGATATAATTGAAGCCGAAAGATTCGAACATGAAACCCGGTGTGAAAAATCCGGTCGCAACCTCTTCGGCACGGCGCGCCAATTTATAGAGCATCTTGCTTCTGCTGGGGACAAATTTTGCAGCCATACGCTTGAACCAGCGGCGCCATTTCGTCCCACGCTTGCTGTACATGTGCATCGAAAAGAATTTGGATAGCGCGCCGACGTTCGGGGATATCGACATTTCGTTATCGTTAAGCACTACGATGAGGTTGCCGGTCTTGAAGCCGGCCTGGTTGAGGCCTTCAAACGCAAGGCCGCCCGTCATAGCACCATCGCCAATTACCGCAATCGCGCGTTTATCTACGCCACTTTTCTTAAATGCCTTGGCGATGCCTAAAGCCGCCGATATTGAAGTTGAAGAGTGCCCCGTTCCGAACGGATCGTAAATGCTTTCGCTCCTCTTTGTGAAACCGGAAAGTCCACCCGGCTGGCGAAGCGTTGCGAACTCTTTTCTTCTGCCAGTCAGTATCTTGTGCGCGTAAGCCTGGTGGCTAACGTCCCAAATGATCTTGTCGTTCGGCGTATCGAATGAATAATGAAGCGCCATGGTGAGCTCTACAACGCCAAGACTCGGCGCTAAATGTCCACCTGTCTTGGAAACGACGTCCACCATATATTCGCGGATCTCTTTTGCGAGTACGGAAAGGCGTTCCTGTGGAACTTTGCGTAGGTCCGCCGGACTGTCGATATGCGGTAGTATTGCCATTTGGAAGGGATAAATGACCAATTTAGCCCGGATAGTCAAGGATGGATTTGCGTCAATTTCTAACTGCACTTGCATTTTGCGCGGGCCGTTGCTATAGGCTTCCCACCTATGATAATCGGACTTACAGGCAAGAACGGCAGCGGCAAGGGGATGGCGTCTGATTTTTTAAAGTCGATGGGATACCATTATCATTCGCTGTCTGATGCCGTTCGCGAAGAGATAACCACGCGCGGCCAAAAGATAACTCGCGACATACTTATTACCACCGCGAATGAACTGCGAGCAAATTTCGGCCCATCTATTTTGGCGGAACGCGTCTTGGCCAAGCTCGACCCGGAAAAGAACTACATAATCGATTCCATCCGCAACCCGTTCGAGGTCGAAGCGCTCCGAAGAAGAAGAGATTTTTATCTGCTTATGGTCGATGCAGAAACAAAGCTTCGGTTCGAGCGCCTGAAAGCACGCGCCAGGGAGAACGACCCCCAAGATTACGATGCATTTTTAAAACTTGAAGCGGCAGAGGCCGGTTCGAACAACCCAAATACGCAGCAGCTGAACCGCACATGCGACATGGCAGATGCAAAGGTGGAAAATAACGGCACACTCGAAGAACTAAACGATGAAGTGAGGCAGGTGCTACGCGCCCTCTCCGCAAATCTAACGCGCCCGTCTTGGGACGAATACTTTATGCAGATAGCGATGGTTGCGGCGCTTCGTTCAAATTGTATCAAGCGAAAAGTTGCCGCTGTAATAGTTCGCGACCACCGAGTTATTTCTACAGGTTATAATGGAACGCCGCGCGGGATAAAGAATTGCAATGAAGGCGGCTGCCCGCGCTGTCACACGTTCGGAAAATCGGGCGAGCATTTAGATGAATGCCTCTGCGCACATGCAGAAGAAAATGCGATTGCACAGGCGGCTTATCACGGCGTTCGCATATCGGGAGCCACGCTTTACTCTACATATTCGCCGTGCCTGCGCTGCACGAAGCTCATCATCAATTCCGGCATCGAAGAGGTCATCTATTCGCAGGCATATCCGATGGAAAAGATACCGATGCAGCTTTTGGGCCAGGCCGGCGTCAAAGTTAGACAATTAGAAAACAAGCAATAATTATTCTTTCGCGGGTTTTAAGCTGACAAGTCTTTGAATGGAGCCGAACATCCAAGAGGCTTCACTTGGAAGAAGATAAAATGTTTTTTCCTTTTCGCCTCTGATCGTTACTTTCTGTTCAGAATTTACGGTGGTAGCATCCAAGAGAGTCTTTCCATCTACGGTGCTTATTTTGAATTTTCGATCTTTAAGATCGACGTCTAACTTATAATTGCCCGGGGCCTTCATCACTTCTATCAATAAAGCCCTCGCTTCATTATAAAGGCTCTTGCGAACGTTCACGACGGCCCTGACAAGCTCCATCACTTTTTCGCCATTTCCATATCTGATCGTTGCGAGATGACAATCGATCGGAGCATCTTTCTTTTGGGCGCGTACATATTCAGGTGAACAATAGTTCTTTTCCCCGTCGTTTACGACATGCGGAATGCCGAAGACATCTGCCGCGACCTTGGCCGTCCCGCCGCCATCTATATTGCATTTAAGAACGACCGGTTCAGCGGCAACTTTTGTAACTTCACAATCCTTTAAAAGAATGTCTGTCATGACAGTATTATCGGCACTCTCGCAAAATAGTTGCGTACTTTTTTTGTTAATTTTCAACACTCTCTATAATAGCCATTTTAAACAATTATAACCACTTATTGCACCTACGAGGTGCAAAGTGGTCAGCTGGATATACTATGGATGAGAGTCGCTATCCATTGCCAGGCGAGGCCGAAGGTGACCGTGGCTAGAGATAGGCCGACCATTATAGTTGCAAGGCGGCGGCTTTGGACCACAACTTTCGACGTATCTTTTGGCGCCTCGAAGAATATAGCCCTGACTATCCGCATGTAATAATAGAGCGAGATCACGCTATTAATGATACCGACGATGGCAAGCCAATAGAGCTTTGCCTCGATAACCGCCGAGAACATATAGAACTTGCCTATAAAGCCAATGAATGGTGGCACGCCGGTGAGCGATAAAAGAAATATCGTCATCGCAACGCCTAAAATTGCGCCATATGCACCGCGGCGGCCAAGGCCTGCATATGTTTCAAGCGTTTCACTTCCAAACTGATCGCCGATGATCTGAACGACCAGGAATGCGCCTAAGTTCATGATGAGATACGCCACGAAATAAAAATAGACCGCCTCGTTACCCTTCGGAGAGAAACAGGCAACGCCCATAAGCAGGTATCCGGCGTGGGCAATAGATGAATAGGCAAGAAGCCTTTTCAAGTTCAGCTGCGGGATGGCGACCAGGTTGCCGAATGTCATCGTTACAGCAGATATCACCGCAATGACGATCGGCCAATGGAACTGGACGCCAAGTTCGGAAGTAACCCTCATAAGCACCGCAAACCCTGCGGCTTTAGGGGCCACGGATAAGAATGCGGTAATGGGTGTCGGCGCGCCTTCATATGCGTCGGGGCACCAGGCATGCATTGGAACCGCTGCGATCTTATAAAGAAATCCTGCAAGCATGAAAATTCCGGCTAGTGGCGCCACGGCTACCGACGCAATGTTGGATATATAGAGTGAGCCGGTCATGCCGTAGTAGATGCTGGCGCCATATAGAAAGATTCCGGATGCGACCGCACCATACAAAATATATTTAAGTGCCGCTTCGCTGGAACGGACGGAATCTTTCACATAGCCTACCAGGATATAAGAAATGATACTGACG
>CAIPVD010000173.1 GCA_903868375.1 uncultured delta proteobacterium | reverse complement strand
GGAGCCGATCGCAACGGTTCTTGCCACCGACGGCGCGGTTACGGTGACCAGATCGATCGATGGTTCCGTCGCACCCGCTTTAAAAGATATGAAGCTGTTCGCGAAGGACATCTTAGAAACAAAGGCAGGCAAGATAAAGATCGTCCTTGCCGATGAATCGACTATCGCATTGTCCGACGATTCCAAGATAATCCTCACCGATTTTTATATGGAGAGCGGTTCTAATTTCCGTAGATCGACGCTTGATATGGCAAAGGGCCAGATCAGATCAGTCGTAAGCAAGCATTTTACAGGCGCCGGTTCCGGCATAGACATTCGGACGCCGACGGTAATTGCCGGCATTCGCGGGACGGAGCTAGCCATCACCGCCGAAGCTGACAAGTCGTCCATTTATTGCCTGGACGGGCATATCGAGGTATTTAAGCAGGAAGATGCAGGGAATAAGATCGCGCTGGAAAAAGATATGTATGTTAGCGCCGCTACAACTGGCGCAATAGCAGAGCCGCGGCCTATACCGCCGGAGCTACGCAAGGCGCTAAGCGAAGATTATATTCCTGCAGATTTCAGGGAGCGTTCACAGGCATTTGAAGCGGAATATGAATCGAAGAAGGCAGATATAAAGGCGAAAGAGCTTCAAATGAAGAAAAAGATGGAAGAGAAGCAAAAGGCCGTTCAGGAAAAGATGAAACAGAATCAGGATCGTTTTAAGCAAAAAGGCGACGAGCAAAAGAGCAAGATGGACCAGAAGCGCGACGAAATGCTGAAGAAGATGAAAGATAAGCAGAAGAAATAAAACGGCTAAATAACTTATCTTCGCCTGTAGATATCCACTCCATCGATCACAGTTTCTTTGCCGTAATTCGCGGTCAGATACGAAAAGATAAGCGGATACTTTTGTATCGGGAATTTGGAGTAGTCGCGCAGGTCGCCGGAAGAGCAATCGACTATATAAAGCGGCGCGTTTTTACCCAGGTCTTCCATTAGATACGCCCAGTGTTTTTTATCCACAAGCGAAGAGGTATCTAAATTCCCCTTCTGCGTTTCTTCCACGCCAGACGACCTTCCCGTCTGCCAATCGCTCCATAAATATCGCGTTGCAGGATCTCTATCCGCAAAGATGTAGAGCGTGGGCTCTAATCCCCAGACGTACAACTTCGAACCTTTCGGCATATGCTCGTTCAAATAGGCGCCTATCTTCTGTTCCGTGCGAAGATTGTGGTATCCCTGCCTATCCGCAAAATACTGATACCAGATGCGCGGGCACATCCAACCGACGCTACAAATGACAAAAGATATTACTATGGCGTGTCGAACCCAGCGCCTCGGATCGCGGTACCACCACTCGGATATCTGCACGCCGCCTATTATACAGAGCGGCAACAATATCTGAATGAAGTAATGCCCGTAAAAACGCCCGCCAGCCAGCACCGCAGGGATCGTGACCACGAACCAAATGAATATCAGCATCGAATACGGTTTATCTACCGGTTCCCCCGTGATGATCTTAACTGCACGGTGCCGCATCTGATTTACAAGCGCGATCCATAGCAGCATCGTCGATGGAATATATGTACCAACGTGCAGAAAAAGGCGTTTCCAGAAATGCGCGGCGCTCTCCCCGACTTTCATATAAGAAAAACTCGCCTTCCAGGTATTTTCGTAGAATGGAATGATCGCGTCCTTTGAATGAAGAAAGAGCATGACGAGAATGGCAACGACAAGAACGCCTAGCGTAAAATTAACGATCGCAGATAGAAGCGAACGTAGCCCGGATTTGAATTTATAAAAATAAAGATATCCGAACGCTAGGAACGTAAAGCCAACTTGCACCAGCGCCTGATACCGGATAAACACCGCGATCCCGCAAAATATGCCGCTTAAAAATAGCCATCTGCCGTTGTTATATCGATACCACTTGGTGAAGAACCAAACGCTTAACGCAAGTGGCAGCGATTCTATAAGCGAAGCATGAACGGCGATGTATGGCGGTATGTAGCTCGTGGTATATATCACATAGCAAAGTGCGGCAAAGAGCCCTGCCTTTTCGTCGTAAACCAATTTGCCGATGCGATAGAGGACGAAAGACGTAAGCCCAACCCAGAACATGCCGACGATGTGTATCGCCAAGATGTTAGAATCGCCAAAGAGCCAGAGCCAAAATGCATACCAGTAATAAAGCAGCGGCGGCTTATTATCGACGAACGATAAGTAAGGCGTTCCGCCGTGCAACATAACGCGCGCGATGGCGGTGAACGCCTCTTCGTCGTCGATGTAAGATGTGAAGAAGGTTGTGGAACGCGTGACGATGATGGTCGCGGCAACGAGCAAGAACCATTTATACTTATTTATGGTATTTGAAATCATCAGCAGAAAAGTTCCTTAAGAGAAACATCCAGGCCAGCTGCGATCCTGCTTAGGATCACGAGTGATGGATTGCCTTTTCCTTTGACGATGTCGTAAAGATATCCTTTGGAAACTCCCGCTTCGTAGGCAAGTCTTTCAATACTCTTACCGCTTTTAGCCGCCTGTTCTACAATCCGCTTTCCTAGACATCTTAAAAGCCGTGTTTCCTGTGCATCAATTTTTGAAAACCTATTACTCTGCGAATTCATATGGAAATTGCATAGCACTTGACTCCGATATAGTAGTCCGATATATCGGACTTTATTGGCGAAGAAATGGCACTACATTTTTATAGGATTCGGCCTTGCTTATCTCATCTATTGGGTTCAGCTCACGGTCAGATATCCATCTCCGTATGATATAACTGAAGGGGTACTCTTTCACAGGGCACTGCTTTTAGCATCGGGCGGAGAGATATACCCATCGCTAAAAGAAGCCCCATATTTTGTTACGCCATACGCTCCTATATTTATAATTATCACATCTGTGCTTTTTAGAATCTTTGGGCCATGGCTTTGGCTTGGCCGCGCAATATCTATTCTGTCAATGTTTGGCACAATATCTGCTGCTGCTTACATCATTAAAGATAAATGTGGAGGTTTTGCACGTTCATTTGGTTTTATGAGCCTTCTATTCTGTTCCTATCACGTTCTATCAAATACACCGTCGTTCAGTCTTCAATGGACGGCCATATTCTTTTCATTACTTGGGTTGGCACTTGTTCAGAGACGGCCATATGTAGCATTTTTTGTCATGAGCCTTGGGTTGATGACCAAACAGTCGCAACTACTTGCACCGGCGGCAGCACTGATCTGGCTGCTTATAAAGGACTGGAAACTTGCAGTAAGGTGCGTCTTCTTCTTGGGCTTCTGCGTCGTTCTGGAGATGGGGCTGTTTGGGGCCATATTCGGAAAAATGTTCTATGAGCATATCCTGATCTATACGGTCGGTTCATACAGCCTTGCCAATCTCGCAAAGCTCTTTGCATATTGCCTGTCACCGTACATTATATTCGTTGTCATGTCAGGTTTTGTGGTCTTCAAGAAGTTTAAGGCTAAAGAGGCCGATCTAACAGTTCTTTATTTGTTGTTCACTACATTATGGCTTTTCGCGGCGGCAAGAGTCGGTGCGGATTTGAGATATTTTTTGGAATTCTATGTTGCACTGCTGATGGTAGTTGCACCATTTATCAATGAAGGGAACAGCACCATAAGAAACTTGTCGATCGTTCAACTTATAACGCTCGTTATATTTTCAGCTTATATGTTGAACTGGAATGGATCAAGGCTTGTTGCAAGAGACGCCGCATACAACAAGCTTCTACCCATCCTTAAAGAGATGCAAGGCGATGTGATAGTTGAAGACCCCTGGCTTGCGGTTGCCAGCGGGCACAGATTATATCTTGAGCCGTTCCCGATGTCGGAACTTGCCAAACAGGGGTTGTGGGACCAGACGCCGTTCATACAAGATATCTTGAATAAAAGATTTTCTGCCGCGGTGCTGCAATTTGATCTAATGGAACAAAACATCCATTTCACGGCAAATGAGAGATTTACCAAGGAGATGAGAGAAGCTCTCGGTTCATCCTATAAGAT
>CAIPVD010000172.1 GCA_903868375.1 uncultured delta proteobacterium | reverse complement strand
TTTGGCAAAACCGTTGAACATAATGTCGTCTTGCTTAGGAACCTAGGAACCCTGGAACGTATTGGTTTGCCGATAGCAATAGGTACCTCCCGCAAATCCTTTATCGGTACAATTTTAAAAACGAAGAATCCAAAAGACCGCCTCGAAGGCTCGCTTGCCACCGTTGCAATCGCATATCAAAACGGCGCGCGAATCTTCCGCGTGCATGATGTCGGAGCTACGAAAAGATTTTTGGAAGTTTTACTTGGCTGCGGTTTTGGGACCGTCTAGTAGCATATTTTCAGTGTCGACGAATCCTTCCGGAAATCCTGGATCGAACACCCATTTACCATCTCGCTTGACCGCGTTTGGAGGGATTTCGCCTTCAGCTTGTGCCTTAAGGTTTACGGCTACTTTGTAAAGCGCCACCGCGATCTCCGGATGGATCGCCATCAGTTCCACCGCTTCGGCCAACTTTTGGACTATTTTGGCCAGGTCGCCGATTCGTTCGATATTTACCACTATACTTAGCCCGTTTATATGCTGTGCGGCATCTTCTACGAGCGGAGTTTTTATAAATGATATCATCGCATTTCGATAATGGTTTGCGGCTGTTTGATAACCGCCGATCTTCATATGGATGTCTCCGGCGATAATGCTTAATTTTCTGAAGGCTTCAAAGTTGCCGGCTCTGGCATATATTTCAATGGCCTGTTCGTACATATCGATCGCTTTTTGTGCCATGCCGGCCTCTAGCAGCAGATCGCCTACAGTATAAAGATCACCATACGCTGCTTCTCCTATTTGGTTCGACAATTGATCGCCATATGAATAAGCAACTATAACCTGATTTAGGCCTCTGCGCGTTTTTGCCAGAGGATTTTGATACGTGGCCATTTTGATAAGGTCGGGCATGAGCCTTACTGCTTCATCCAGATCTCCAAACTCTGCTGTGATCCATATGTAATCGACCATAGCTTTAACTGCGGGTTCGAGCCATTGTTCCATTTCGTAGTCAATAGCATCGGAAACCTTGATGCCATCTATTGCACGGTAACGCTTTAATGCTTCGATCGCCGCAACCGCCGTGTTCCATACTTCTTCGTCGAGCAGCCGCGCTTGTTCCGCCTTGTCTTTGTAAACTATAGCGGGCCTGTCGGGAGCTGCACTTCCACGGCCTATGCCGTCGTTGAATCCTCTGGCATCAGATAAAAGTTCGTGGGCTTCTTTGAGAAGGCGCGTGCATTTTTCAATAACTGTTTCAGAACGTGGCGCCTTCTTTTTTGGAGGTTCCTTCGGTGCTTCTGTAGCGGGGGGATTAGCTGGAACCATCGACTTGCCAGGTGCCCAGAGGCCACCGATCCATTTTGCAAGACGTCCATCTGCGAAAAGTGAAACTGTTTCGGTCGCACCAATGAATAACGGCGCCGATCCTTTGAGCGGATCGATCGCCGCAGAATAAGCTGATGCAAGATTTGCGAGCGGGTCTTCGCGGTAAATGGGCACGGTGATAGGTTCGAAGGCAAATTGCTGCGCAGCAACGAAATTATATGAGCCGATATTTTGGATCGGGCCCGGCAGAAACGGAGTGGTGGCAAGAAACGTAGCCATATTTATGCGACTACTATGCCATGCAGCGCATGTCAAATGGTTTTCGGCAGTTTTTTGTGGACTAGAGATTTATAAAGTTATACGTGGAGCCTCGATTCAAAGTTAATAATATGACAAAGATCCGAATACTTTCAAACGACCTTATCGGGAAGATAGCTGCCGGCGAGGTGGTGGAGCGACCGGCTTCGGTGGTAAAAGAGCTGGTGGAGAATTCCATTGATGCGGGGGCTGCCGAAATTTACGTCGATATCAAAGAAGGTGGCAAGCGCGAGATCATCGTAATTGACGATGGCTGCGGCATGAACGCCGAAGACGCGCTTCTTTGCATCGAACGCCACGCAACGAGCAAGATAAATAACGATGCCGACCTGAACGCTATTAGAACGATGGGATTTAGAGGCGAAGCGCTGCCAAGCATCGCCGCGGTTTCTAAACTTGTGATTGAGACAAAAGGTTCTGTCATTGCGAGGAGCGATAGCGACGAAGCAATCTCCCTGACGGGCTTTAAATTAGTTGTTCATGGCGGGCAAATTATCGAATCCGGAGATCTTGGCTGTGCTGTTGGCACCAAAATATCTATCAGCGATCTTTTCTTCAATACGCCGGCGCGGAAAAAATTCCTGCGTGGAGATAAAACGGAAGAAGGCCATGTTGTAGATGCCGTAAGCCGCTTGGCGCTTGCATTTCCCGATGTGCGATTCAAGCTCTTCGCCGATGGCAAGGAAAAACTGAACTGCGTGTCGGTAGGCGATCCGCATGCCCGCGTGTTGGAAGTTTTTAGCGGGGCGGTTGCCGAGTCGGCGATACAATTCGCGGAAGATGGCAATGGGATTCGGGTCCACGGATTTTTGGGCTCGCCGGATTCTGCCAGAAGCGTGGCGCAAGGAATATATCTTTTCGTTAATAAACGTTACGTTCGCGACCGTTTGCTGAATCACGCAGTTAGCGACGGTTACAGAAGCCTGCTTCCGCACGGCTCTTATCCATTTGCGATAGTCATGCTCGATATGGATCCGGAACGTGTTGATGTTAACGTTCACCCAACGAAGCAAGAGGTTAGGTTCGACAACTCCGGCGCCGTTCATAATTTTGTGGCCGCCGCGGTGAGAAAGGCGGTGCAATCTCGACCGGCTCGGTTACAGGAAGATGCTCATGTCATTGCGCAAGAAGAACCGTCATTCCCGCGAATGCGGGAATCCAGTGTACACAACGAGATCCCCGCCTTTGCGGGGATGACCGATCATTCTGCAGCTGGATCATATCAAAATGCGACATCCGCGCTTTACGCGCCTCAACCAACCTCTTCGCACCTACGAGGTGCAACAGATGGTTATTTTTCATCTCTGCGCTTAATAGGCCAGCTTGCGGATAGTTTCATTCTCTGCGAAGATGCGGAAGGGAAACTTGTAGCCATCGATCAGCATGCGGCGCATGAACGGATCGGCTTCGAAAAACTTCGGCAACAGCTTGCGAACAATAGAATAGAGCGGCAGCAGCTGTTGCTTCCCGAACAGGTCGAGCTGCAGGCAAAGGACGCCGCTTATATCTCCGAGCATATCGAAACGCTGGAAAGGCTGGGGCTCGAGGTCGAACCGTTCGGCGGAAAAACGTTCATCATAAAATCGGTTCCAGTCGTTCTTTTAGACGCCGACGTTAAAGGGCTTATCGTTCAGCTTGCCGCGCAGCTTGCGGATATCGGTAGGAGCTCATCGGTGGAAGAATTAACGGAGCATATCTTAAAGACGATGGCGTGCCACCGGCAGGTTAGGGCGAATCACAGGCTTGTGCTGCAGGAAATGCAGGCGCTACTTAATGAAATGGATAATTGCCCGAATATCGAGCGCTGCCCGCATGGCCGCCCGAGTTTCAAAGAGTTTACACTCGACGAAGTCAAAAAATGGTTTAATCGTACTTAATTTTGGGGTGGCTCCCCTATATTTGTCCGTGTCAAGTACGGGTTTGCGGGATATGGAGGCTTTTAATTCAGTGCGGGCGTGAACATGTTGGATATCTATTCTCCAAATGCAGTGTTGACGCGGAAATTTTAGGGGAGCCACCCCAAGATATTATGACATCAGAACTCCAAAAGGTTGTTATTATCTGCGGCCCGACATGCGTTGGTAAAACGCGTGTTGGAATCGAGCTTGCCAAAAAGTTCCGCGGTGAAATAATTTCAGCCGATTCCGCCGCCGTATATAAAGAGCTTGAAATCGGTACAGCTAAACCGACGCAAAGCGAGCGTGCAGAAATTCCGCATCATTTAATAGATGTATCGTCGCCCGCCGAACAGTTCGACGTTGCAAAATTCGTAGAATTGGCGGACGCGGCAATTAAAGATATATCTGCAAAAGGAAAAGTTCCGTTCATCGTCGGCGGGACCGGGCTCTACATAAAAGCGCTGCTCTACGGATTGGCGGAAGCACCGCCGCGAGACGAAGCGTATAGAAAAGAACTCGAAGCGCTGAAGAAAGAGAAGGGAACTCCTTACCTATATAAGATGCTTGTCGAAAAGGATCCAAATACGGCGCTCAAACTTAAAGCGAACGATTCAACGAGGGTAATGCGCGCGCTCGAAGTGCTTCATGTAACGGGCTGTTCAATTTCCGAATTCCAAAAGGGGCACGGCTTTAAAGACAGGCGCTACGATTATTTAAAAATAGGTTTGAACGTGGATCGCAAGGAACTTTACCGGCGGATAGATGAACGTGTTGATAGAATGATCGCAAGCGGCCTGGAAGGTGAAGTGCGGTTGCTTGTGGAAAAATATGGAAGCGATGCGCCGGTGCTAAAGGCGGTTGGGTATCGTGAATTAGTCGATGTCGTTGCGAGGAATGCGAAGCATGATGAAGCGATCTCCGTTATAAAACTCAACACTCACCATTTCGCCAAGCGCCAGCTAACGTGGTTCCGCGCCGATAAAGAAATAAAGTGGTTCGCCCCTTCAGAAATTTCCGAAATGGCCTCTCTCGTCGCCGCATTTCAAACGCAAAACTTGACAGCCGTCGAATAATGTGGTCTGAAGTAGGGCATGTCAAAATCAACTGTTTGCCAAATGTCTAAAGTTACCGGTTACGAATATTGCTACGATGTTGACTCCAAACGCAAAAAGGCTTTCGATAAAGCGCTTGATGAATGTGTTCAACTCGATACAGACCGCCATTATTCCGATATGGGCCAAGGATCTTTTGGCACGTCTTTCATTATTGAATGCTTTAAAGGCCTAAACCGTTTTAATGCAACGGCGCCGAAGGTAAAATAAAGGAGAAAGTATGGCTGGTCCAAAAACAGTAGAGTATTATTCACCGACAACGTTTAGCAACTATTTTTACAATATTGATCCGAAGCGAATGGATGATTTTAAACAAGCGGTTAGAGAATGCGATAATATTGTGAAAGGTGATCTTGGAATTGAATCCAAAGGTGTGAACCTATATGTTTCATTCACACATAAATGTTACATGGG
>CAIPVD010000171.1 GCA_903868375.1 uncultured delta proteobacterium | reverse complement strand
GATCCCCGGAACGTGTCCCCATCAAAAGACCTTCAAGCGGTGTGAACCCCATGCTGGTATCGACCGACGCGCCTTTATCTATCGCCGCCATGCTGCATCCGTTACCCAGATGGCACGTTATGATCTTTAGGGTCTTAATGGGTTTATGTAATTCTCTCGCAGCTTCCTGCGCGACCCACCTATGGCTCGTCCCGTGAAAACCATATTTTCTGATTCCGTATTTATCATAATACTTAAACGGAATGCCGTAAAGAAAAGCCTTCTCAGGCATCGTCTGATGAAATGATGTATCGAACACGGCTACCTGAGGTATGCCCTTCAATATATCAAAACAGGCCTTTATCCCTAATAGAGATGGAGGATTGTGCAACGGCGCCAGTTCACTGAATTTTTCTATCGACTTGATAACTCTATTGGTTATAAGCGTAGATTCCTTAAACTCCTCGCCGCCATGGACGACCCTGTGGCCTATGCCGTCGATCTCATCTTTAGACTTTATAACTCCGGTCTTCTTATCGGTGAGAGCGTTCACTATCAAAGCTATCGCTTCGTAATGATTTTCGCACCTGCCCGGCTGACCTATGCGCTCTATCAATCCCTTTGCCAAAGAACGGCGTTTTGAGACATCAAATAATTGGTACTTAGCCGATGAGCTTCCGCAGTTTATCACTAATATAAGCATCGTCTTAGACTCTCACCGCGGTTACTGCTACTGCATCAACAATATCATCCGGACTGCATCCCCTGGAAAGATCACTGCCGGGCTTTCTGAAACCCTGTAAGAGCGGCCCTACGGCCCTGGCATTGGCCAGTCTCTGTGTCAATTTATACGAAATGTTCCCAGAGTCCAGATTCGGGAATATCAATACATTGGCTTTGCCCGCCACCGGATTATCACCACATTTTATTTTGGCGACTTCCGGTACTATAGCGCTGTCAGCCTGGAATTCTCCGTCTATCAATAGGTCCGGCGCTATCTCTTTAGCGCGCGCCACTGCTTCTCTCATCTTATCGACGAGCTCGCCTTCAGCGCTGCCCTTGCTCGAATAACTTAAGAAGGCTACCACTGGGCGTTTGTTTACAAGTTTCTGAAATAGTGTCGCGGAAGCTACCGCGATACCTGCAAGCTGCCTGGCGTTCGGTGAAGGATTAACCCCGCAATCGGCATATATAAACGCGCCCTTCTCGCCATATGGGCAATTCGGCACTTCCATAAGAAAGGCACCCGATACCACGCCTATGTCCTTATCTATGCTGATACAACGCAATGCCGCGCGTATAACGTCTGGTGTAGTGTGGCTTGCGCCCGCTACGAATCCGTCGGCTATACCTTCCCTAACAAGCATGGTGCCAAAAGTAAGATAATCTGTGGACACTGTCTTACGAGCCTCTTCGGGAGTCATCCCTTTAAGTTTGCGTAATTCATAATATTCAGTGGCCATCTTGTCTATGTCTTTATAGGTACTTGGGTCTATCACCTCTAAAAGTGATACGTTCTTCGACTTGATGCTCTTTCTTACAGAATCATTACCCACTACCACAAGTTTCGCTATCTTTTGATCTAAAATAATTTCTACCGCTTCCATCGTCCTCTTGTCTTCGCTCTCCGGCAGGACGACTCTCTTTAAATTCGACTTCGCACGTTCTCTTATTTGATCAAGAATACTCAAAGCAACCCTCCACTACTTTCCTAATTTTTTATTCAGCAATAACTGAACTTTTTTCGGGATGAAATATTTTACATCGGCCCCGAGTCCTGCGGCCTCTTTCATCAATTTACTCGAAATATACGAATAACATTCGTTGGGCATCATGAATATCGTTTCGACCTCTCCCGATAATTTTCTATTCGTGAGGGCCATCTGAAATTCATATT
>CAIPVD010000170.1 GCA_903868375.1 uncultured delta proteobacterium | reverse complement strand
CTCTCCAATATCTATTTTACGTCGAGCGATACTGCGGGTAAACAAAAAATGCTGGACACTTTATCTTACGGCTGTGCGGACGATAACGGAGCGTGCCATAAAAATGCAAGGCATGGAATAGCCGGATTTTCAAGTGCGGGTTATTGCGGCGTAATCTGCCACAGATGAAATGCCGCTTGACATAATTCCCGCCGTCTTATACCAATTTTTCAACGTTAACAAAGAAAGGGGGATAATATGAAAAAGTTAGTCGTAGTAACTCTAATTGCAGCGGTTCTTTCCTGGGCAGCATTTACACCGACGGCGTTCTCGACGGCAGACATCAGCAAAAAAGAAGGCAAGAAATGTACGTATTGTCACGAGAAGGCCGGTTCAAAGGAATTGAACGACACAGGCAAATGTTACAAGAAGGACAAGTCGCTAGATAAATGCAAAGCGCCTGAAGAAAAGAAAGATAAATAATAGCAATAAATGAAATACTTAAAGCCCCTTCTTTGGTTTATTCATCGAAGGGGCTTTTTTTAGGGGGATGAAATGAAATTCGCCGCACGTGCATTGCTAGTTGCCTACTTTCTTTGCCTGTTACCGATCGCTCTTCATGCGTTCGAGAACAAAGAATGCCTTGCCTGTCACGACAACGTGGATCAGCCAAGGTTCGAAAAGTCCATTCACGGCAAAAATCTTTGCACGAGCTGCCATACGGATGTCACAAAAATCCCCCACGAAGTTACTCCCGGCCCGGTAAAATGCGGCAACTGCCACAAGATAGAAGACGAGATCTATCGTAACGGCGACCATGGTATCGCCGTTACAAGTGGCGTTACAGATGCCGCCTCCTGTAAGGCGTGCCACGGTGAAGGCCATTATCTTCTCAATTCGCGCGATACCAAGTCGCCTGTATTTAGAGGCAATATAGTAGAGACCTGCGCAAAGTGCCATGCCGATGCGGAGAAAATGGCGCCGTACAAATTGACCGTTCGCGATCCATATAAGTCTTACATGGACAGCGTTCACGGCCAGGCTTTACAGCGCGGCGAATTGTTCACCGCAGTTTGCACCGATTGCCACGGCTCGCACGATCTTCATTCCCCCAACAATCCGGAATCGAAGATCTATAAGTTCAACATTCCGGCAACGTGCGGCAAGTGTCACGCGAACGATTACAATACTTTCAGGATAAGCATTCACGCCCAGGCGCTGGCGGCCGGCGTTAAAGACGCACCTACATGTACCGATTGTCACGGAGAACACGATATCAAATCGAAGACGGACGTTACCTCGCAGGTCTATCCTTCGCAAATAGTAAAGACGTGCGGCAATTGCCACGCTTCGGAAAAGCTCGCTTCAAAGTACGGGCTGCCGGCCGATATCATCCCAACGTATCTCGATAGCTATCACGGCACGGCGTATCAATATGGTTCGATCACCGTTGCGAACTGCGCATCGTGCCACGGGTTCCACGATATATTGCCATCGACCGACCCGCGTTCTTCGGTTAGCCCCAAGAACATCGGCGATACGTGCGGCAGGTGCCACGTTGGCGCCGGTAAAAGCCTTGCAAAAGGTTCCGTACACGTAAGGCCGTCGCTTACGCGCGACCGCGTGCTTTATTACGTTACCATTATATATATCACGCTGATCGTCCTTACCATCGGCGGGATGCTCTTCCACAATCTTTTGGATATCCTAAGAAAGCTGATCAGGCGCTACCGGAAGGCGAAGGCAGAAGGTGCGGCAATGCGCATGTCGCTGAACGAAAGGCTGCAGCATTTTGTGCTGCTTACATGTTTTGGCGTCCTTGTTTATACCGGTTTTGCGCACAAGTATCCGACCGCTTTCTTCTCTTATCCGTTCAGCCTTGGCGAAACCGGCCCGCTTGTTAGAAAGGTGGCGCATAGGGTCGCGGGCATAATATTCATCTTGCAGATGAGCTACCACTTTATTTGGATGACATGCACAAAGTACGGCCGAGAAAAGGTGCGGGCTCTCATGCCTAAATTGAACGACCTGAAAGACGCGCTTAAACTTGTCGGTTATAACATCGGATTCGTTTCAGAGAGGCCGAAGTTCGATCGATATAGCTACATAGAAAAAGCGGAATATTGGGCGCTGATATGGGGTTCGTGCGTGATGATAATCACGGGCCTTATCCTCATGTTCGAGAACGTTTCGTTAAGCTTCATGCCTAAATGGCTGATAGATGTGATTCTGCTCATCCACTTCTTCGAAGCCTTGCTTGCAACGCTTGCAATAGTCGTTTGGCATTTCTACTGGACGATATTCGACCCGGACATCTATCCGATGAATTTCAGCTGGCTAACCGGTAAGGTCACGAAGGAACAGCTTGAAGAACGCAAAGAACCCGTCGATGAAGATGAAGAAGAAATAACAGACGAACATAAAGATTGAGATTGGCGCGGCTTAAATATTGATCTGAAATATCTTTTGAAGGGCGGCTGTTATTTCTTTGCCGTTGGTGCCGGGGCGCGCTAGTTCTTCCTTGGCGAGCCTTATCGGATCGTGAAGTATCTTCTTTACTATTCCTTCCGTGCAAATTCTTACGGCGTCTTTCGATTCTCCCGAAAGGGTTGGGGTCTTGGAATAAAGCCTCTGCAGCTCGTTATCTATTATCTCTCGCCATTTCTTCTGCAGATCGGAAAGTAGCGGTGCGAGTTTTATCTGTTTAAGATCGTCTAATGCCGTCTGGCCTTCTTCAACCACGATTTTTTCCGCATGCCGCGCAGCTTCTTGCCGTGCGGCAAGGTTCTTCTCCGCCAGGCCCTGCAGGTCGTCGATATTATAAAGTTTTAATCCGGAAAGCCCGTTCGCCGATTCATCGATGTTCCTTGGAACGGCCAAATCGATAAGCACAAGCGGCTTATCTGCGCGTTCAGCGAGTGCTGCTTCCACGTGATGTTTCTCTATTAATTTGCCTCCGCCAATGGATGTTATAACGATATCGGCGGTCTGAAGATGCGTGCTCCACGATTCAAAGGGAACCGCGATGCCATTTATAGACCTGGCAAGATGTTCCGCGGCGTCGTGAGAACGGTTCGCTATCCAAATGTGCGATACGCCTCGTTCCTTTAAGTGATTTGCGCAGAGGGTTCCCATTTCTCCGGCGCCGATGATCAGCACGTCGGCATTGTTTAAGGTGCCGAAGCTCTTTTCGGCCATCTCTGCGGCAAGTGTGCCTACCGATATGGGAAGGGTTGCTATTTCAGTTTCCGTGCGGATCTTTTTTGCAACGCGAAATGCCGCGTGGCATGCCTTGTGAAGATATGCGCCGACCGTTCCGCTTTCAACTGCGGTCTGGTAAGCCGCCTTGAACTGGCCCAAGACTTGAGCCTCGCCAACGACCATGGCGTCAAGGCTTGCCGCTACCCGGAACATATGCTTTAAGGTGCCGATCTCTTCGTAAAAATATGAAATTTCTTTGATCAGATTCAATTCGCACTTTGTGGCATCTGAAATAACGTGATAAAGGGTTTCTTTCATTCCCTCGACGCACGATCCGGCGCAATAGACCTCGGTCCTGTTGCAGGTGGATAGCACCATGCATTCTTCGATAACTTCCTGGCCCTTTAACATGGCGCCAATTTCAACGGACCTGTCCCTATCGAAGGCAAGCGCCTCGCGAAGGGCGATGGGAGTGTTCTTGTAGTTAAAGCCTAAAATGACCAGATGCATATATGTCGTCTTTTAAATACTTTATATGAACTCTTGTCAACCTGTAAAACCGCCCGTTTTTCTGACCTAATTCTACGTTCAGATCTAAAAAGTGTTTATGTTGCAAAGGATTAATGCTAAATTAGCGAGCGTGAGACGAATAATAGAACATGCGGCGTCGCTGCTCGATAGGTCGCCCAATTTTTTCAAGAGCGATGTTAGGCTTTACGAACTGAACCGCCGCTTTCTTTGGTTCATCGTATTTCGCTTTGTCGTTATCTTCATCTTTTTGGGGCTAGCCGTCTTTAAAAACACGCTATTGCCAAATGTTGCAATTACGCCGCCGACACTTTTCCTTATGGCGATCCTCCTTCTCATGACGAACGTCGGTTACTGGTGGCACTACACAAGCATCGTCAACACCGACGACACAGTGGTTTATTCCCGCAAGGTGGCGGCGAACGTTCAGGTACAGATAATCCTCGATTTCGGTATGCTCGGCTATCTTGTCTATATCTTCGGCGGGATCGAATCGCCTCTCGTCTATTTCTTTCTGCTTCACAACGTCATCTCCTGCCTCTTCTTCAGAAAATGGATCAGCTTTTTTCATACGCTCTTAAGCCTTGCGATAATCTACTTTGTTTCAGTCGGCCCGTTTTTCGGGATAATTCCCGCGCATCACTTTCTTCATCCCGCCGAGGCGCGTGCCTTTTTCGACAGGGCCGATGTGTATTTCTACCATTTGGGCCTTATCAGCCTCATCTATTTTATCGTTTGGTTCTTTGCGGCCAGTATTACGGACAGCTTAAAGAGCCATGAGCATAAGTTGCAGGATACCGTGAACGAGCTGATCGAGATAGATAAGGAAAAGACGCGCTATATGCTTGTCACCACGCACGAGCTG
Source organism: uncultured delta proteobacterium (assembly GCA_903868375.1). Taxonomy (GTDB): domain Bacteria; phylum UBA10199; class UBA10199; family 1-14-0-20-49-13; genus CAIPVD01. The sequence goes on along the minus strand of CAIPVD010000170.1, from coordinate 479 downwards.
AAGGCTCCGTTCTCCGCGATCCAGAGCTATGTGAACGTTATGCTGGAGGGTTACGCGGGAGATATTCCCGATAAGGTGAAGGATATACTGCAGAAGATAAAAACGCGCTGCGAAATGCTCATGAAGATGATAACCCAGATGCTGCAGCTTGCCAATATAAGTTCGCTCATCGATAATTATGAGAAGGTGAAGATGGACAGGGTCGATCTTTTTAGCGTTATCGAGTCTGTGATAAAGAAGCTTGAACCGCTTGCCAAGGCGAAAGGCTTGAAGTTCGTCTTGCCCGTCGACGCGTGCTATGCGCTATATGCCAACCTTGAACAGCTCGACATTCTCTTCAACAACATTTTGCTGAACGCGATAAATTACTCGCATCCAAATAGCGAAATTGCTGTTGATATCGGAGGGACTTCGGATTATCTTCTGGCCAAGGTGACCGACCACGGTATCGGAATTAAGAAGGAACATTTAGAGAAGGT
>CAIPVD010000169.1 GCA_903868375.1 uncultured delta proteobacterium | reverse complement strand
TGAACATGAGCGGCTGCTGATATCCACCGCCCAAGAAAAATCCTTCGTGACGAGCCTCTGCCTTGGAGCAGACTAGCGTGCTAAAAGTTGCGATTATAAGTGCGAAAACTAAAAATCTTTTCATGCGCCGCCTCCGTTAGAATGTATAGGTAAGGCCTACGTGCAGTGGAAACTGCAGGAACGGTGTGGTTCCGCTGTTCGATAGATCGTGATCGTTCAACCAAAGTATTATCTTTACCGGCAACTCGACCACAAGCGAGAGGTTCTTAATATGCGGAGAACCGGCAACCGCGTACTCCATTAAGGAATACCTAAAGCCCATGGTGAAACCAAAGTCGGGGCCTATCGATTGCGATTCGTTCTGTACCTTTCCCTCTGTTAAGAAGTTAAAGCCGATCAACGCTCCAAGAAACGGATCGAATTTGTTCTCGGGATCGGATAGATGGAATATCGCCTCGGCGTCGGCGTTGATATGCTGGACCCATTCGCTTCTATTAAGTTTCATATAGCTCCAGTTGACGGGAAGAGCCAGGCCTAGCCAATCGGGATAACCGAACTCATAACCGCCGACCGCATATGCGCCGAATGTCGGCCAGAACCTGATCGCGCTGCCAGGCTGCTGCTGCGTGAAATCTCCCTGCTTTTTCCACGACCAGAGGAGCGGCTGCTGATATCCGCCGCCGATGTAGAAACCTTCGGTCCTGGCGTATGCATTGACAGAGATGAACAGCGCGCAGGCGAAGCCAATAAAACAAGCGAGAGATAGGATCTTTTTCATATTTTTTCCTCCTGAAATTATTTTTTGAACAGCTCGTTGCTAAGGCTGCCGTTCACTTCTATGCTATTAAACACATATGTAGAAATATTTCCAGATTTATTATGGATGGCCATTGTTTTGAGAATATGGTCGCTTCCGAACTCGCAATCGAGCCATTTATATACCGCCGCTGCGTTCTTTGGCGTTAGTCGTAGATAATCGTGGCCTTGTATAGGTTTTTTGGGCTTCCATGCAGTAATATCGAAGAGCTTTTCCATCTCGCCAAAACCTTTTAGAAATTCGAGCGCCTCTTTTGGGATCGAATCGTTCGAGACCTTGTACGTTTCTATCTGCTGAAGCTCCGGGCTTATTATCCACAACTTCTTGCCATCGCTTATGTAGAGCTTTGGATGGTCGCCGGTATATTCTATGCGAAGTTTGCCCGGTTTCTTCATATAGAAAATTCCTGGTTCCGTTATGTTCTTGTCCAACACCTCAACGTAGGTCGATTGAATGAAGTTGGCTTTGAGGTCGGTGATGGACTGATAGGTAGATTGGATCGCAGCCACCGAATCATTTGCCAACGCATTGAAGTTCCAAATCACAAGCACCAAGCACCAAATAAATACGAAATTCCAATATCCAAATTTCAAACAGTATATTTTGAGCATTGAAGTTTGAGATTTGGAATTTATTTGGGATTTGGGATTTGGGATTTGGTGCTTCATCATCATTCCCTCGGGATATTATTTACGAGTACTTCTCTCGGTTTTGCGCCGTCGGGCGGGCCGACTATTCCTTGCGACTCCATCTTCTCGACAAGACGAGCCGCCCTGTTATATCCTATCCTAAAGCGGCGCTGTATCATTGAGATAGATGCTTGCTTTGTTTCCGCAACAAGCTTGACCGCCGAGTCATAAAGTTCATCATATTCTTCGTCGCCAGGCATCGACCCATCTTCGCCCATCACCGGTTCGGCGACGATCGATTCGTCGTAAACAGGCTTGCCCTGTTCCTTAATGTGGGCGACGATCCTGCCGATCTCAACTTCCGTTACGTACGCGCCGTGCAGACGGACGATATCGCTCGTGTTAGGTGGCATGAATAGCATGTCGCCCATGCCTAAAAGTTTCTCGGCGCCTACGGCGTCGATGATGGTGCGTGAGTCGTGGCCGCTGCTGACCTTGAATGCTATACGTGCGGGGAAGTTCGCCTTGATAAGCCCCGTTATAACATCGACGCTGGGCCGTTGCGTTGCGAGTATCAAATGTATGCCTGCGGCACGGGCAAGTTGTGCCAGGCGTATGATGCATTCTTCCAGTTCTTTGGATGCGACCATCATAAGGTCGGCCAACTCGTCTATGACTATCATTAAATAAGGAAGCTTGCTGATGTGGCAGACCGCCGCTTTGTTCGTCTCCTGGATCTTTGCCGCTTCTTCCGGAGACATAAGCTTGATAGCTCCCTTATCTACCTTTTCGTTGTAGCCGGCGATGTTGCGAACTCCTGCGTCGGCGAGAACATTATAGCGCCGCTCCATCTCGCGCACCGCCCACTGAAGCGCCAGCACGGCCTTGCGGGGTTTCGTGACGACCGGAAGGTATAGATGCGGAATCCCATCATAGATCGGAAGTTCCAGCATCTTCGGGTCGATGAGTATCATTCTAACTTCTTCTGGCGTCGCCTTGTAGAGCGTGCTGATGATCATTGTGTTGATGGCAACGCTCTTGCCAGAACCCGTAGCTCCGGCAACCAAGAGGTGAGGCATCTTGGTCAGATCTGTTATTACCGGATGCCCCTCGATGTTCTTGCCAAGCGCAAACGTTATCTTAGATGACGATCGCTTGAATTTAGGATCGACGATTATATCCTTCAGCCAGACTATCTCCCGTTCGTTGTTCGGTATCTCTATTCCTATCGCCGCCTTGCCCGGCAAATGCGGGACTATTCTAACGCTTCTGCCTCCCATCGTAACTGAAAGGTCGTCTTCCAGGTTCACGATCTTAACGATCTTAACGCCTGGCGCCGGTTCGAACTCGTACATCGTGATGACCGGGCCCGGATGAATTTCAGTTACATGCCCCTCTACTCCGTAATCCTTCAACTTCATTTCCAGTAGGACAGAGTTTTTCTTGAGCGTATCTTCGTCTATCTCGAGAACTTTTTGATCTGGCGAATCGAGGAGAGAGATCGGAGGAAATACATAATCCTTGCTCATCCTTGCGAGTTCCAGCTGGCTGTCGCGCGCCTTGTTCGGCTTTGCATCTGCGCGTTCGAATATCTTGGGGCCGCCCGCTCCATCTTCAGGCGCCGCTTCTTCGGCATCTTCTTCTTCAATCGCCGCGGACGATTCTTGAACCGCAGGTTCGGCCTTTGGAACAGCCTTTGCCCTGGTGCGCGTGTTGATCTTTACTTCGTTCTTTTTCTTCTCGCCCAAGTTTTTGAATTTCGCGATCACAAAATCTTTGGCCAATGGAAACGTCTTGGAAAGCCACTTTCTCGAACGCTCAAAATAGATAAGAGAGAGCCCAAATAGCCATTCGCCGATGAAGACGCACGCGTTCTTTGCCATCTTGGCAAGGGCTACGACCGATATGTGTGTTGCATAGACAAGGGTTAGTATCGCAAGCGTGGTGGCTACTATGTAAGCGCCGGCCTTTCCAAGCCATCTTCGCAGCACTTCGCCGAGTATCCCGCCAAGTAGGCCGCCCGCTTCTATCGGCTGGCTGTGGATGTGGATCGTTTCGAACCTTAAATGAAATATCGCGGCAACCGAGACGACCAAGATCGCGTATGCGGTTGCCTCTTTCCAGTTAAGCTTGAGTGCGCTGCCCACGAACTGAAGAAAGCTTATTACGAAAAGGATGGAACATAGAAAATATGCGCTGATGCCAAATACGCCGAACAAAATGTCCGCTGTATATGCGCCGACCATGCCGCCCAAGTTGCTAATGTGCGAAACGGTAGACGTTACGCTCAACGCCGGATCGGCCGGGTCGTAAGATACAAGGCTTAAGGCGAAGAAGATGCCTAGTGCCAAAAAGAATAGGCCGAATATCTCTCCTTTTAACGTCCTGTTGTTCTTGTTCGCCATATTTTGTTAGTTTTCTATAAGGCTCGTGAATATCCCGACCAGCTCCGGGTCGAACTGCCGCCCGGCACCCTTCTTTAATTCGCTTAACGCCTGGTCAAGCGGATAAGCTTCTCTATATACCTGCGGTGTTATCATCGTATCCCACGCCTCTGCAAGTGTTATTATGCGCGCCACGAGAGGGATGTGCGTCCCCTGCATGTGGTCGGGATAACCGTTCCCGTCGAAATTTTCGTGATGGTGAAGGATCGCCATTACCTCGTTCTTTACGAAGGCTGAACCGGAAAGCATCTGCGCCGCAAATACCGGATGCTGCCTAACTATTGCGAACTCCGTACTGGTTAGTGGCCCGTTCTTCATGACGATCCGCTCGTCTATAACAAGCTTTCCAATATCGTGCAGTATCGAGCTGCGCCTGATGAGAGCAATATCGTCCGAACTCATTCCCATCTTGGTCGCGAGCCGCTCGCAGAAGAAGGCGACGTGTTCAGAGTGAGAGAGCATTTTTTTATAAAGCGGGATCTCGCCAAATAGGTTTAATATCCCTTTGTGATGGGATTTGATCGCTTCTTCGGTAAGGAGCGATATCTGGTTCTGAACGGCGACGATGAGGTTCGTGTTCTCCTTTGCCGGTTCGTCAATCGCTTGGGCTTCGTCGTATGTACATGTGCAGTTGGTTCCGCGTTTTTTCGCACCGGCAAGTGCTTGGCGGGCGGAGTTTAAGAGTTCTTCCTTCGCCCTTATCGTGGAGCAAAGGCTGGATATCCCGATGCCTACCGTTACGTTAAGCCCCGCGCAGGCGTTGGCGAAAGCGAAGTTTTGCGTGGCTTTTTGTATTCGCTCGCAGACCTTTAACGAATTTGCCGGAGACGTTTCCGGGAGTATCGCCAGGAATTCGTCGCCCGAATACCTGCCTATGGTATCGACTGCGCGCACCGAATTCATGGCGATCAGCCCAAAGTCGATCAGCACCTTGTCGCCTATCGCATGCCCGTGCATCGTGTTTATCTTGCGAAGCCCATCTATCCCCATGAAAAGAACGGTTAGCGGATAGTTGTAGCGGAGCGCCTTTTTTACCTCGCGCGAAAGCGTTTCGGTTATAAAGCGCTGGTTGTATATCCCGGTCAATTCGTCCTTGATAGACGCTTCTTTTAGCTCGCCCAAAAGTTTTTCTCGTCCTAGCACCGCCTTAACGGCGCGAACAAGCGCGTAAGTGGTTGCTTCGGCTTCCGTTATGAAGTCGGCGCCTTCTTTTACGAACGATTCAACCGCGTTTTCGGAGATGATGAATAGGGCCGGCGTGTTATTTGGTATGTTCTTAAATCCGGCATCTGCTATGATGAGGTCGAGATCTTCCAGTGCAATGGCTTCATCGACCGTTTTCGACTGGCACGCGGTAATTTTTGGGAATGCACTGCGCAGATTATTCGCTATCGCGACTATTGCATTTTGTTTTTTTGTCAGATAACAGATGTTCAATTGTGATTTAGCCATTTGCAGGTGTAATAATACCTTATGAAACATATCAAAGCAACGTTATTTGCTCTCTTCCTGATGTTCGTGAGCGTCAACGTGCATGCGGGACTCATCGAAGATGCAAAGCGTGGTGAAGAGCTAATGTTTCAGCGGAACTATGCCGAGGCGGTGGCCGTGTTTCAGAAGATAGAGGCGGATTATCCCGATTCACCGACCGGTTCGTTTGGGCAGATGGCGGCATGGCAGATCCAGATGTTCGAGAACTTGGATTTTAGGTTCAGAAGCGAATTTGAGGCGGCGGAAAAGAAGTTCGAGCGCCAGGCGTCGCAACTTTTAAAGGACTATCCATCCGATTGGGACATGTTCATATCGGGAGCTGGGTATGGCATGCGCGGTTTTTTCTACGCGCGCGACGGCAAATGGTTTCGGGCGTTAGGCAGCGCGGTTCGCGCGGTGCAGATACTGAAAAGGCTTAACTGGGAGGACCCGAATTACATCGACGCCTATTTAGGGCTTGGCATGTACGAATATTGGAGGTCGGTATTCACGAAAAAGATCCGCTTCCTGCCTTTTTTTTCCGATCATAGGCAGGCAGGGATAGAGCAGGTCGAGATGGTTGTTGCGAAGGGGAAGTTTGCGAACGAGATGGCGGAGGCGAACCTTGCCTTTATCTTCTCGTCCGAAAAGGATTTTGCCAGATCGCGCGAGATAGTCGATCGTTATCTGAAAAAATATCCAAAAAATGTGATCCTGCGGCAGCTTTCCGGCGATATTTTCATCAACCTAAAGAAATTCGACAAGGCAGCGGTTGAATATAAGAAGATCTACGAGATAGATCCCGCCTTGACCAAGGCTCTTTACAGACTTGGCCGCATCTATTTCCAGGCAGGAAAGGTAGGTATCGCCAAGAATTATTTCGAGCGATTCCTTGCAACCGCGCCAGAAAAAGATTGGCGGGAATCGACCGAGAAACAGCTCCAGCAAATTCTCCAATAATTTCAACCGGTTTTGCACCGCGTAGGTGCGAAGGCGGTTTTAGGAAACACTTTTTTAATAAAGTTAGCAACTTTTTTTGCTGGCGGTCGATAAGCTATGCAAAAGGAGATATTATGGATTGTCCAACATTAAGTTTGAACGATGGCTATGTGGTCAAGGCCGATACGTTAAAGGATAAAGATGAAAATGGAGGCCTAAAGACGGTGAGCGACCGAAGTTTTGTTTGTATCGATGAGTATAGAACAGGCGACCTGCTTGTCACTGCCGATACGGAGATATTTGTCGATAAGAACGGCGATGGCGTGTGGAACAAAGGGGAGAAGACGATAACGGTGGGTGAATATTTGGGCAAGTATGGTTTGAAGATGGTGGAAGGCTCGGTTCCGTTAAAGGCGCTGAAGCTGCTTGCCTCTTGGAAAAATCCCTTTGATGTGCACAAGATGGACGGTACCATCCCCTTGCGCCGCCAGAATAATAGGTGTATAGCGCCGCCTAGTGATTATGAAGCTTCAGCACAAAATGCGTCTAGTTGGGGTGGCGACAAAGAAGAAGTCGCGCGGAGAATAGAAAAATTTACGCAAGGCAGGGATAAAAAAATAAATCTGTGGAGTATTCGGTGTGACACAGTGCCATGTTATGATTTTGGCACCTGTCGTGCGAGCCTCGAAACATTTTTAAAGGGTTATCTTGTAACAGATGCGGATATTGCCGAGCCAAAATATGCCGCAGATGCAAAAGCTTTAGCCGCGCAAGATATTTCTAAGGCGTTGAACAAAATTTCAAAGGAAATAGACGTAGGAAATATAAAGGCGAGGGCACTTTCGGGATTAAAAGAGAAAGAACCCTCATTACCTCCGGATGATGATTCTTTGGGTCTTTGGTGGCTCTCCGGATCGCCCGAATATCATAAGGTTGCAGATCCTTTGATAAATATATCGAGGAACGCCTCGAAAAGTCTTGAGGCGATGCAAGGTTTTGCAATGGATTATGGAATTTATAGCGGCGATATTTTGAAAAAGATGGACACGGTCAGAGATGAATTGCATAAATTCAATGCTAAATTGAATTCGAAATAATGGAATAACAATATAGGAGGAAAATATGAGTCTTTCAATTGGTGGTTTGTTTAGATCGGTATTTCTGGAAAAAACTGCAGATGCGTCGCCGCTATCAGGAAAGCCCGACCCTCTTAATTTCGAGATTGCATGTGCGGATGTTACTTATATTGGCAAATATAATGATAATCTCGGAAAAGGCGAGGCCACCTATACAAAAAATGAATGTTACGGTAATTATGAGAATCAAGGCGGCTGGCATTACTCGCTTTTATCCCCCGAAGAATTTCTCGATATTGTTAAGGGAAATTGCAAAGAGAACAAGCTATCGCCCGGTTTTGATTGTAAGGATGTTAAGATAAATAATTTTGAAAGTACCTTCGAAAACCCGATTAATTGCACTCATCCGCAAGTGGAATAATTTAAATGGTATTGAAATAAGGGGTCTTTGGTGCGATAGGCAAAGTGCAAGGAGAAAAATATGGACGAATGTAAAATTAACAGCGTGTTTAGAAGCATACCGGAAGCGATCGAATGCAGGGATAAGTTAGAAAAAGAAACGAATAGACCTTTAAGGATCGTGGAGGGGCCTCTTTATCCTTTCTCTCGGTTAATATCGGGTTATGCGGTCGTTAAGTTTGCCTTCGGTTGTACGACAGAAACCAGATTTGGAGCCAATGAATATGAGGCAAGAGAATGCGCGGAGGCGTTGACGCGTCTAACCGGTAAAGAACATGGTGTGTTCAAGGCTACCTGCTTCATTTGCAATAGCAATTATGGTGTAACGTCAGATCCTATGGATTTTGATAATTCGTATTACCAATAAATTCGCTTTACGCTCCGGCTATAGTGCGATAGAAATGCGCGCATGGGCATTACTATCGTCCAAAAGAGCGATCTTAAGAAAGTTAAGCCGAACGCCAAAAAGGCGCTTATCCTTGCCGGTGGCGCGGTAACGGGCGCTTCTTTCATGTCCGGCGGGCTCAAGGCGCTAAACGACTACTTTACGGATTTTTCAGTTACCGACTTTGAAATGTTCATCGGTATCTCCGCCGGCAGCCTCCTTGCAACGCCGCTCATCGCAGGTATTGGCCCAGAGGAGATGCTTAAAAGCCTAGACGGCACCTCGAAACAATTCTCTAAATTCAGCGGCTGGCATTTTTATTGGCCGAACATAAGCGAAATAATGCGCAGGCCTTTTATGTTCGCGAAAAAAGTATTTTCTAATCAAACCTGGCCTTCGCTCTACGAGATCTTGCCTTCCGGCATCTTCGACAACTCACCTATCGAACATTATATTAGGCGGAACATCCAAAAGAATAAGATGACCAACAGTTTTAAGAGCACGCTTAAGGCGACGGGAAAGCAGCTCTATATCATCGCCGCAGCGCTCGATAGTTCGAAGCGCGCGGTCTTTGGCCCCGACGAACGAAGCAACGTGACCATTTCGCGCGCTATTCAGGCATCTACCGCGATGCCAGGCTTCTACAAGCCGGTGCGGATAGACAATACCGACTATGTCGATGGCGGCGTGCAGGACACGGCATCTATCGACGTTGCAATAAAAAAGGGCGCCGACCTTGTGATCTGTTTCAATCCTTTCAGGCCGAGCACAAAAGCCGGGAACCTTGCTGGCGAAGGGATCATGTCGGTGCTGAACCAGATATTTAGGAGCTTCTTTCATGCGCGCCTGCATGTAACGCTCGATCAGTATAGAGACGACCCGAACTTTAAGGGCGACATAATCCTTATCGAGCCGCAGGAAGATGATAAGGCTTTTTTCGACCTGAACCCGCTCATTTTTTCTAACCGCATCAAGGCGGCGTGCATAGGGTTTGAATCGGTGATGCATTCGGTCAACGATCAGTACGACGACATTTCTAAGATACTTACCGCTTACGGCGTGAAGATGACGAAGAAAAAGGTGAATCGTGTGCATGCGTCACTAAATGTTGCCGGCAACGATCAAGATAAGCTACGCAGGATCCTTGAAGGTTAAGATAATGGAACAACAAACATTAGATTTCAAGGCACCGAAACCATCGAAGCCCGTAGAAGTCGCGAAGCCGGAAAAAGATGCGACGCCGCACATATTTTCCGTAGGCGACCTCTTGTCGCTTGCGCGCAAGCAGATAGAGCTTAACTTTACCGGTGTATGGGTAATGGGCGAGGTTTCCAACTTAAGAACATCGCCATCTGGCCACACATATTTTTCGCTGAAAGATTCAAAGGCGCTTCTTAAGGCCGCGCTCTTTAAAGGCGTCGCTGCAAAGGTTCCGTTCCAGATAAAAGACGGAATGGAGCTGATCTGCCACGGCAATCTTTCGGTCTATGAAAAGGGGAGCGACCTTAACCTTGTCGTTACTTCGTGCGAACCGAAAGGCGTTGGCGCGCTTCAGCTTGCTTTCGAACAGCTAAAACAAAAACTTGCGAAGGAAGGGCTTTTTGATTCTTCAAAGAAGAAGCCGCTTCCGTTCCTGCCACGCAAGATCGGCGTTATTACGTCTCCTACCGGCGCCGCGATTCGCGATATCTTAAACATCTTGAACCGGCGTTTTCCGAACATCGAGGTGCTTTTATATCCAGTGCGTGTGCAGGGTGAAGGTTCAGCTCCAGAAATTGCCGCGGCGATAGATTGGATGAATAAGAATAGCGGAGCTGATGTTCTGATCGTTGGTAGAGGCGGCGGTTCGCTCGAAGACCTTTGGGCCTTTAACGAAGAGGTTGTTGCGCGCGCGATATTCGCATCAACGCTTCCCATTATAAGCGCGGTCGGACACGAAATAGATTTTACCATCGCCGATTTCGTGGCAGATAAGCGCGCACCTACGCCGTCTGCGGCTGCCGAAATAGTCGTGCCTCGGAAGGAAGACCTGTCAAAATTTGTGGGAGATAAGCGCCTACAGCTCATCCGCGCGCTGAAGGTTTCTTTCGAGATGAAGCAAAAGAATTTTCAACAGATAAACGCGCAGCTAAAGCCGCCGACGTCGCGTTTCCCAGACCTATTCATGCAGATAGATAACCTGCGTGAACGACTTGCACATGCAAGCGCCTCTCTCATTGAAAGAAAAAAGGCGAATTTCATCAAACTTGCGGCGGAACTTTCTCATCTTTCGCCGCTTGCAGTCCTTGCAAAGGGATACAGCGTCGTCCTAAAAGGCGATAAAGCGGTGCGAAGTTCGAAGGAGCTGAAGATAGGCGACCTTATCAATTGCAAGTTCAGCGTTGGCGAGGCTATTGCAAAGGTGCAGGAAAAGAATTAGAGTTCAAATATGAACAAAGACCGAAACAGGAAACCGTTGATTCTGCTCGTCGCCTTTTTTGCGCTGATATTTGTCGTCGACGCCGCAATAAACATCATTCTTGCAAGGATCGGATATGACTATTCGGAATTCACTCTTAACGCGATCGACGCGGCGGCTTCATTTGTTCTGCTCGTGCCGGCGATATATCTGCTCGGCTTTAGGCCGCTGATAAAAGAGATAGATGAAACGTCGAGGTTGGAGCGAGAATTAAGAATAAGCGAAGAGCGGTTTAAGGCTATTGCAACGTCCGCCAAAGACGCCATTATGATGATGGACCCGGACGGCATCATCACCTACATGAATTTGGCTGGAGAATCGATGTTCGGTTACACAAATAAGGAAGTGATGGGCTTAGACCTTCATAAGGTGCTTGCCCCGCAGGTATATTATAAATCGTTCAAGGAGGCGCACGAAAAATTCCGTTCGACGGGTAGAGGGGCGATCGTCGGCAGGATTCGCGAAGTGAGGGGGCTTAGAAAAGATGGAACGGAGTTCCCCATGGAACTTTCCGTTGCCGCCGCACAGTTCAAGGGCAAGTGGCACGCGATAGGAATCGTTCGCGATATAACGGAGCGCAAAGAAGCGGAACGCGCCAAGGACGAATTCGTGAACATGGTAACACACGAGTTGAGAACGCCGACGTTCGTTATAAAAGAGGCTGTCGATCAGATGCTTGAAGGCCTTCATGGGGACTTGCCCCCCGCGCAAAAAAACGTTCTCGCAATGGCTTCGTCCAACGTTAGAAGGCTTTCTAATATCGTAGACGACCTGCTCGATATATCCAAGATAGAGGCGGGGCGGTTCGGCTTGGCTATAGCCGAAGCAAGCGTCGTCGATGCGGCGGAAGAAGCCTTGAAAAATTTAACCGGCCTGGTTCAAAGTGCCGGCCTTGACGTGAGAAGGAAATATTCAGGTCCGAAAATTCTTGCGGAGATCGATCGCAATAAAGTGGTACAGGTCTTTACAAATTTGATAGGGAACGCCATTAAGTTCACCGAAAACGGTTTTATAGAGGTCGGAGTTGCCGACAAGAACGACAGCGTCGAATGCTATGTTGCCGATTCTGGGCCCGGCATTGCAAAAGAAGCAATGCATAAACTTTTTGGCAAGTTTGAACAATTGGGCACAAAGACTTCGCGCGGGCAAAAAGGGACCGGTTTAGGCCTTGCGATATGCAAAGGTATCGTCGAATTGCACGGTGGCAGGATCTGGGTGGAAAGTAAACCTTCTGCCGGCTCGAAATTTTTCTTCTCGCTGCCTAAGAAAAAATGATAAGGGGTATATTATGAAACAAGAACAGACGTTCGAAGCGGCGCTGGCGAAATTGGAAGAGATAGTTCGCCATTTGGAAAAGGGCGACCTGGCGCTGGATGATTCGCTGAAGGCTTTCGAAGAGGGGATTAAGTGGAGCCGCATGTGCGAACAGAAACTTACCGAGGCTAAGGGAAAGATCGAAACGCTCGTGAAGGGGCAGAACGGCGAAATGAAGGCGGTTAATTTTAAGGTAGAGGAATAAAATAATGGACCTGAAAAAATATCTATCCGAAAGAAAAGAGTTGGTCGATAAGGCGCTGGAAGAATATTTCAAGAAGGACAGCACATCTCCGGCGAAGCTTAAGGAGTCGATGATCTACAGCCTTCGAGCCGGCGGGAAACG
>CAIPVD010000168.1 GCA_903868375.1 uncultured delta proteobacterium | reverse complement strand
CGGTTCGTGGCCGCGATAACGCGGATGTCGATTTTGATCTTCTGGTTCGAGCCGACCCGCTCGATGGTGCGCTCTTGCAGGACGCGCAGCAGCTTGGCCTGCATCGGCAGCGAGAGTTCGCCGATTTCGTCGAGAAAGATCGTGCCGCCGTCGGCCTCTTCGAAAAGCCCCTTCTTGTCTTGTATAGCTCCTGTGAACGAACCCTTCCTGTGGCCGAAGAGTTCCGATTCTAGAAGGGTTTCCGGCACCGCCGAACAGTTTATGATGACGAACGCTTTATCTGCGCGCCTGGACCTTTTATGTATCGCCTGCGCAACGAGTTCTTTGCCCGTTCCACTTTCGCCCAGCACCAGGATCGTGGAATTTGTAGGAGCCACGCTATCTATCATGTCATAGACCTCTTGCATCCTGCGCGACTTACCTATGATATTTTCGTAGTTCGTTCCTTCTTGCTCTGCACGCTCCATCTTCTTAAGTTTTTGCAGCAGCCCGTAATGTTCGATCGCCTTTCCAATAGACAAGGACATTTTATTAATGTCTTCGAACGGTTTAGTGAAATAGTCGTAGGCGCCGAGCTTAATGGCCGAAACTGCCATTTCAACCGAACCGACACCGGTCATAATGATGATCTCGGTCGCAACGTTGTTCTTCTTGGCGTACTCGAGTATCTGCATGCCAGTAAATCCCGGCAGCGCGATATCTATAACTGCGGCTTCGAAGGTGTTCTTGCCAAGCGCATCGATAGCCTCTTGCCCGGTATGCGCGGTGATGCTCGTCCAGCCCTCTTCCTTTGCGAGCCTCTCGAAGACCTTCGAAATTGCCGGGTCGTCGTCAACTATAAGTAGATTTGTCGGTTTATACATTTGTCGCTATATTCTTTCTCTTTATCTTTTCGACGAGCGTCGTCCTGTTAAGTCCCAAGAGTTCCGCCGCCTTGTTCTTGTTCCCCTTCGTCTGCTCGAGCGCCTTTGTAATAAGCTCCGCTTCGTACCCTTCGATCGCGTCTTTAAAAGATACGCCCTTTGCCAAGAGGTTTACCTCTCCATGGCGCGCTACGTTGCCGGCCCTTGCCTTCATATGATCGGGAAGGTCCGATTCTTCCAGCATTCCGGCGGGCTTTAAAATAACGAGCCGCTCGACAGCGTTCTCGAGTTCGCGAACGTTCCCGGGCCAATCGTAATTGGATAGTACGTTCATCGCACCTTTAGTGAATCCTTCGATATGCTTGCCGTTCTCTTTGTTGAACTTCTGGACAAAGTGCTGGATAAGAAGCGGCACGTCGCTCCTTCTTTCGCGAAGCGGCGCGATCTTTACCGGTATCACGTTCAGCCGGTAGAAAAGGTCTTCCCTGAACTTCTTTTCTTTGACCGCATCTTCCAGGTTCTGGTTCGTCGCTGCGATAACGCGCACATCTACATCGTGCGTCTTGGTGGAGCCGACCGGTTCGAATCGCCTCTCTTGCAACACGCGCAGGATCTTCACCTGCAGCTTCATGCTCATATCGCCTATTTCATCGAGAAATATCGTGCCGCCGTTCGCCGCATCGAACTTTCCAAGCTTTGTAACGTTGGCGCCTGTAAAAGATCCTTTGATATGCCCGAAAAGTTCCGTTTCTAGCAGCTCTTCGGGAATGGCTGCGCAGTTCACCGTAATGAGCGGCATCTGTGCGCGGCGGCTATTGAAATGAATCGCCTTCGCAACGAGTTCCTTGCCGGTTCCGCTTTCACCCAAGACCAGCACCGTGCTATCGGTATCGGCAACTTTCTCTATCAGCTCAAATATGCGCGCCATCTCCGGGCTTGCGCCGATAAAATTATCGAACTTATACTTTGCTTTAAGCTGCTGGCGAAGTACGCGGTTCTCTTCCTTTAGGTTCTTGTGTTCAAGGCCCGTTGCAACGAGCGCTGCAATATCATCCAGCTCGAAAGGTTTGGTCAAATAGTGATACGCCCCCGCCTTCATCGCCTCGACGGCAGAGGTTATCGTTCCGAACGCGGTCATAACGACGCAGACTATTTTTGGGTCGAATTCCTTCACCCTGCGAATAAGTTCCACTCCGTCGATCCCCGGCATAACAAGGTCTATAAGCGCCAGGTCTATAACTTCCGCCTCGAGGATCTTTAGCGCATCTTCGCCGTTAGCTGCAGGGAAGGCGGTGTAACCCAGGCCGGTTAAGAACTTTTCAAGCGCCTTACGAATAGAAACCTCGTCATCGACTATCAAAATATTTGCTTTCATAGTTTTCTCCCGAGACTTTTAGCGCCCTTCTTTGATCGCGGGCAGCCTGACCGTGAACCTGGTACCCTTACCTTCTTCGCTTTCGACATCTATCGTGCCGTTATGTTCCCTTATTATCCTATAGCTGACAGACAACCCAAGGCCAGTGCCCTTTCCAGGCGGCTTGGTCGTAAAGAACGGATCGAATATCTTGGAAAAATTTTCTTTCGATATGCCGCAGCCGCTATCATCGACCTGAATGCAAAGGTCCGTCTTGTCGGCATATGTGCTGACGACAAGATCTCCGCCTTTGGCCATCGCCTGACATGCGTTGGTCATAAGGTTCAAAAGTACCTGCTGAAGCCTGTTCGCATCGGCATAAACTGAAGGAAGATCGGCTTTAAGCTCTAATTTCAGATTGATGTTCAGCGATTTCATCTCCGCCTTAATGAACGGAACTATCTTTTCGACCAACGTATTCACATCGACCCACTGTTTTTCCCGGCCCGACGACGAGCGCGAAAAATCCAAAAGGTCGGCGACTATTTTTTTGCAACGGATCGCCGCGCGCTCTATCTCTTCAAGGTCGGCACGCAAAGGATCGCCGCGCTGAACGTCGCGCATTAAAAGTTGAGTAAACGCAAGAATGCCTCCGATCGGGTTATTTATCTCGTGTGCAACGCCACCGGCTAGCATACCGATCGCCGCCATCTTCTCCTGCTGGATCAGCTCCTGCTGCAGGCGTTTTTCTTCGGTGATGTCGCGGTAATGAACGACCGTGGCCTTCGACCTTTCTTTTCCGCCGGGATAAGGATAGGCGCTTGCCTCAAAGTCGAGCTTATGTATCTGATTTCCAAGTTTGGATATGGATGGATTGTTCGCTTCTATCGCATGTGTTAGCGGGCAACCATCGCAAACCGTGCTTCTTCCGGCAAATATCTTATAGCATTTCTTGCCTACCAGCTCTTTGATATCGACGCCTGCTACCCTTGCAGTTGCAATATTCGCACGTTCTATATCGTAGTCTTCGGAAATTATAGCGACCGGATCTCGAATGGCATCGAATGTCGCCTGCCACATCTGTTTTGCGCGCTCTATCACCTCGAGCAGTTGCTTAAGTTCAGAGAGCCGCGTTTCACAGGCGTTGTTTTTGATAGCTGGTTTTTTAGTCTTGCGAGGCATAGGGTGAATTTCTACCCCACGTTATACAAAATTT
>CAIPVD010000167.1 GCA_903868375.1 uncultured delta proteobacterium | reverse complement strand
TGGAGAGGGGTGGCCGAAGGCCGGGGTGAGGTCGCCAGAAACCTCTTCCTGTAATAATTAACTTACGGAAGAGGTTTTTGCAAAACTTTACGTTTCAAAAATTCTACCAGGTATGACCTGTTCCGTCTCCTGTGCCGTTAAACCTGATCTCCCCTGTCGTTGCGTTATAGACCCATCCGCCCACGTTCGTAAAATCTCCCGCGGCTATCGGATTGTTTGCTGAAGCTATTGTCGTACTTAAATTAAAATACGAATCCGTTGGCATCGCACCCCCCACAAACAAGCTCGTAGCTCCAGTTGCGGTCAAAGCCGCCAGTGTCGGATAAGTTGGTGTTGCGCCAGATGCCGCGACCTGCGCGTAAGACATTGCTATCGCAGCCCTGATCGTTCCCAGGCTGGACTTGGTAGCATTTATCTTTGCGTTGGTCGACAGATCGATGTATTTTGGTATCGCTATGGCAGCCAGGATACCAAGGATAACAACGACCATGATCAACTCTATCAAAGTAAAACCTTTGCTTTTTCTGAATTTAAACATTATCTCACCCCCCTCTTTATTATGATCTGTCTTAAACAGTTTTGCTAAGCGTTTATATTATAATATCTATCCGCTTATGTCAATTGCTTTAAAAGCCGCCAAAAACCTCTTCCAATAATAAAATTACGGAAGAGGTTTTTGCAAAACATTACGTTTCAATAATTCTACCAGCTATGGCATCCGGTTGCCGTAGCTTCGCTGACATTGCATCGGATCTCGCCGGTCGTTGCGTTATAAACCCATCCGCCAACATTGGTAAAATCTGCCCCGGAAATAGGATTATTGGCGCCTGCTGCCGTCGCGCTTGAATTAACATAAGCATCCGTAGGCATCGAACCTCCAACAAACAAACTAGAAGCTCCCGTGGCAGTCAAAGCCGCCAGTGTCGGATAGGTTGGGGTTGCACCAGATGCCGCTGTCTGCGCGTAAGACATTGCTATCGCGGCCCTGATCGTTCCCAGGCTGGACTTGGTAGCGTTTATCTTTGCGTTAGTCGACAGATCGATGTATTTCGGTATCGCGATGGCCGCCAGGATACCAAGGATGACAACGACCATGATCAACTCTATCAAAGTAAAACCTTTGCTTTTTCTAAATCTAAACATTATCTCACCCCCTCTCTTATTAAACATTAATTACGTTCTAAAAAGCTGCATCATGTTCCATATCGGCAGATACACTCCCAGGGCCAAAAGCAAAACCAGCATCCCCAAAAACAAAACCAATATCGGCTCGATCATTGATGACAGGTTTTCTGTCATATAATCGGTTTCTTTTTCAAAATAATCCGCCACGTGGTCAAGCATCTCTTCTATATTGCCGGCCTTTTCTCCCACCGCCACCATTTGCATGGCAACCGCGGGGAACATATTGGAGCCCCTCATCGCGCCGGCCAGTGACTCGCCTTTTACCACTTCGTCGCGCAGATTTAGAATGACCCTTTTAAAGACTTCATTATCCGATGTCCTGGAAGAAATAGTGAGCGCCTCAACCACCGTTATGCCCGAAGAAAGCATCGCTGAAAAGATCCGTGAAAAGCGGGACAGTATTATTTTGGTTATAAGCATCCCCGATACGGGGATCGAAAGTATAAACCTGTCAAACTGCAGTTTTCCGGCCGGGCCCTCCAGCACTTTGCGGAACGCATAATATATTGCGCCAATAACAACTATTATCAACAGCCAGAACTGTCTTATTACCATGTTTATCCCGATCAATATCTTTGTGGGAAGAGGCAGATCGACCTTAAATGACGCGTAGATAACCGTAAATTTTGGAATGATCAGAGTTATCACGACAAAAAACGCGATAGAAAGGGCAAAAAGCACAAACATCGGATAACGTACCGCGCTTTTTATCTTTTTCTGGTTATCAAGGTCTTTTTCAAGGATCTTGATCGTTCGTTCCATGATCTTGCCCAGGATGCCCGCTTTTTCTCCGGCTTTTATCATATTCACCAAAAAATCAGGGAATATGTCGGGATATTTTTCAAGCGACTGTGAGAATGAACTGCCTGCTTCTATGTCTTTTCTGATCAGTTTTATCGTAGTGCGCAGCTTTCCTGATTTTACAACTTCATTAACAGCCGTAAGGCTTTCCAAAAGAGTGACTCCGGAATTAAGAAGGGACGATATCTGCTGACAAAAGATAAGAAGATCATCGGGTTTGACCTTGCGCTCAAATCTTTCAAAAAACTTGTCCAGAGTTATTGACGGGGGTTCTTCTTGTGACACTTCTACCGGGATCAGTTTTTTGTCTTCAAGGATCGCAACAACATCTTTGGTATGTGATGCCTCGATAAATCCCGAAGTTGCCACGCCAAAACGGTCCCTTGCCTTATAGAGGAATCTAGTCAATTGAGGTCACCCTTAGTATTTCCTGCTCGGTAGTTATCTTGTTCTTAACCTTGGCCTGCCCGTCTTCACGCAGTGTTGTCATTCCCGCCGCTATCGCAGCTCTCTTTATTTCAATAGAAGCCGCTTTTTCGGTTATTAGTTTGCTGATCTTATCATCCACTGCCAGCTGTTCAAATATGGCAGCTCTTCCCCTGTAGCCGGTCTTTCGGCAATGATTGCATCCGGGGCCTCCGCATTTGTCGCAGATCTTTCTAACCAGTCTCTGCGCGATAATATCGATCACGGATGAGGCCACCAGGAAAGGCTCAACACCCATGTCAACCAGTCTTGTTAAAGCCGAAGGGGCGTCGTTGGTATGAAGTGTGGCAAACACAAGGTGTCCTGTCATCGCGGCCTGCACCGCTATGCGCGCGGTCTCAAGATCGCGGATCTCTCCTATCAGAATCACATCGGGGTCCTGGCGAAGGATAGATCGCAACGCATTGCTAAAAATAAACCCTGCTTTTTGATTTACCTGTGACTGTGTTATCCCCGGCAGCTCGTATTCAACCGGATCTTCTACGGTCATGATATTGCGCTCAATTGAGTTCAAAGTGTTGAGCACCGCGTAAAGCGTTGTTGTTTTTCCGGAACCGGTAGGCCCCGTCACCAGTATCATCCCGTACGGCCTTGTTATAACCTGCTTAAATTTATCAAGGTCTCCTTTTGAAAAGCCTATTTCCTCAAGACCTATCAGCATCGTAACCTTGTCCAGTATCCTCATCACTATCTTTTCACCCTTCATAGAAGGGTATGAAGAACATCTTATATCCACGACCTTGCCCTCAACCTGCATCTGTGACCTGCCGTCCTGGGGGACGCGGGATTCGGCGATATCCATGCCGCAAACAATTTTTATTCTTGACACGACCGCCGGAAGTATTGAGAGAGGCAGCTCCCCTTCTTCATGAAGTATGCCGTCAACCCTAAACCTTATTCTTGCAATTTTTTCCTGCGGTTCTATATGAATGTCGCTTGCCTTTTCGGCTATGGCCTGGTAGATAAGAGTGTTGACCATTTTAATAATGGGAGCTTCTTCCGCAGCCTGGGCGGCATCGCCCATCTTGTGGTTTGTTATGCCTTGTATTATTTCAGCCAAAGTTCCCGGTAGTCCGTAATTTTGTGTGATCGCCTGTTCAATATCCGGCATGGTTGCCCTAAAGATGTTCACATCAAGCCCGGTGGCTGTGCGCACGTCATCTATTGCCAGGATGTTTGAAGGATCTGCCATGGCTATGCTAAGCGCGTTCTCGATCCTAAAAAGAGGCATGAGTTTGTATTTTTTGGCAAGCATTGCCGGTATAAGCCCCAGCGTTTCGTGGTCAATAAG